>DDBY01000002.1:0-6512 GCA_002334985.1 Micavibrio sp. UBA2020 | reverse complement strand
GCAAGGTTGCGCGGCTGGTCAACGTCCGTGCCCTTGATGACCGCGGTGTGGTAGGCCAGCAGCTGCACCGGAATGGTGTAAAGAATGGGCGCGACGAAGGGGTCAACCTCGGGGATTTCAATCGTCCATGTCGCGGTGTCTTTCAGCTTGGCAATGCCCTGCTTGTCGGAAATCAGCAGGACCTTGCCGCCGCGCGCGACGACTTCCTGCGCATTCGATGCCGATTTTTCGAACAGACTGTCATACGGCGCAACGACGATAACAGGCACGTTTTCGTCAATCAGCGCGATGGGGCCGTGTTTCATCTCGCCCGATGCGTAACCTTCGGCGTGGATATAGGAAATTTCTTTCAGCTTCAGCGCGCCTTCAAGTGCGATGGGATAGGCCGTGCCGCGGCCGAGGTAAAGCACGTCGCGTGCCTCCGAAATTTGCTTGGCCATGGACTGGATTTTGTCGTCATGACCCAGCAGCTCCGCCACGCGGGCAGGGGCTTCGCGCAGGGCGTCGGTCAGCTGCTTTTCACGCTCCGCACTGATAGCACCGCGCGCGCGGGCAAGGGCGACGGTCAGGCATGCCAGCGTGGTCAGCTGCGTGGTGAAGGCTTTGGTCGATGCCACGCCGATTTCGGGGCCGGCCAGCGTGCGTAGTACATGGTTGCTTTCACGCTCGATAGTGCTTTCGATAGTGTTCAGCACCGATACGATTTGCTGGCCCTGGCGTTTGCAATAACGCAGTGCCTCCAGCGTATCCAGCGTTTCGCCGGATTGGGAAATGAACAGTGCTGCGCCGCCTTCCGGCATGGGCGCCTCGCGGTAGCGGAATTCGGACGCGATATCCGCCTCGACCGGCAGGCGCGCGATTTGCTCCAGCCAGTATTTGGCGACCATACCCGCATAAAATGCCGTGCCGCAGGCCGAAATGGTGACGCGCGGCGCTTTGGCGATGTTCGAAATGTCACCGGGCAGGGTGATGTGGCCGGTGGCGGGGTTGATGAAGGTGTTCAGCGTCTCGCCAATAACAGCGGGCTGTTCGTGGATTTCTTTCAGCATGAAATGGCGGTATTTGCCTTTGCCCATCAGTGCGCCGGATTGGGCGGTCACGCGGATTTCACGCTCCACCTTGTCGCCGTTCATGTCGCGGATGGAGGCGCCTTCGCGGCTGACCTCGATGCGGTCGCCGTCTTCAAGGAAGCAGATTTTGTCGGTCAGCGGGGCGAGGGCGTAGGAATCGGACGCAAGGAACATTTCCCCCTTGCCGAAACCAACAGCCAGCGGCGTGCCGAAACGCGCGCCAATCATCAGGTTTTCGTGGCCGGTGAAAATCATGGCCAGCGAAAACGCGCCGCGCAGGCGCTTCAGCGAAGCATCAACAGCGTTTTGCGGCGTCATGCCTTGGCGGATGTAATAGGTCACCAGATGCGCGATGACTTCGGTATCGGTGTCGGATTCAAAACGGAACTGGGATTTTTCCAGCTCTTCTTTCAATTCCTGATAATTCTCGATAATGCCGTTATGAACGACGGCTACGCTGTCGGTGATGTGGGGGTGGGCGTTTTTCTCGACCGCGCCGCCATGGGTTGCCCAGCGCGTATGGCCGATGCCGATGCTGCCGCCGAGGGGCTGTTTTTCAAGTTTTTCGGCAAGGTGGATAAGCTTGCCTTCTGCGCGGCGGCGCTCCAGCTTGCCGCCTTGCAGCGTGGCGACGCCCGCGCTGTCATAGCCGCGGTATTCAAGGCGTTTCAGCCCCTCGACCAGAAGCGGCGCGACGTCTTTGTCCTTGCTGATAATGCCTACGATACCACACATAATTTTTTGTCCTTTCCCGTTAAAGGGGGATGTTTTTTGTTGTTGCGAAACAAAACCACGTTAGGAGGCATAAGACTGCCTGTATCGTCGCTTGTTTCCGTTTGCCGTTCAGGGAGTCTTTTGCTGCACAAAAAGTCAGGTAAAAACCACCGGTTAAAATCAATAGCTCCGCGAGCCTTAGGTGAAGTCCGCCTAAAAATTCCTGTTGTTCGTCCGATATGCCAGTGATGTGTCGGTAGGCAGCATAAAGAGCGGAGAGAACAACGGGGGCTATTTTGAGGGGCCAATTTTCGAGCTTGCTAAAAATTGACACTTTTTACCCTTTCTTCGCCTTTTCCTTCATTTTTTTCTGCCGGAATTCGGGCGCCCAGCCGTCTTTGTTGATTTGCGGCGCGCGGGTGATGCCAAGGGCATTGTCCGGCACGTCTTTGGTAATCGTGCTGCCCGCGCCGATAATCGCGCCTGTGCCGATAGTGACCGGCGCGACAAGCGCGGTGTTGGAGCCGATGAAGGCATCGCCGCCGACGCTGGTTTTATATTTCAAAAATCCATCGTAATTGCAGGTGATGACGCCGGCGCCGATATTGGTTTTATCGCCAATGTCCGCATCGCCCAGATAGGTCAGGTGGTTCGCTTTCGCCCCTTTGCCAAGGCGGGTGTTTTTGGTTTCGACGAAGTTGCCGACTTTTGCATTCTCCCCAATGCGGGAGCCGGGGCGCAAACGGGCGAAGGGGCCGATGGTCGCACCTTCGGCAATCTCGGTGCCCTCGATATGGCAGAAGGGTAAAATTTCTACATTGTCGGCGACGCGTGCCTGCGGGCCGAAAACCACGTTGGGGCCGATGATGACGTCTTGCCCGATAACGGTATCGGCGCAGAAAAACACGCTTTCGGGATGCGTCAGTGTTGCGCCGTTCAGCATGTGTTTTTCGCGCAGGCGTTGTTGCATGGCGTGTTCAAGCGCGGCCAGCTCGACGCGGGTATTGGCACCGGCGAGTTCTGCCTCGTCAATTTCTACGACCAGCGTCTGGCGGTTATCCTTGCGCGCAATCGGGGGCAGGTCGGTCAGATAATATTCGCCCTGCGCGTTGTCGTTGCCGATTTGCGCCAGCCAGCCGAACAGTTTCGCGCCGTCCGCGGCGACGATGCCGCCGTTGCAAAGTGTGATGGCTTTTTCTTCGGCGGAAGCATCTTTGAATTCGACGATTTTTTTCAGCGTGCCGTCATCGTCCAGTACCATGCGGCCATAACGGCCTGCATCTTTGGGGCGCATGCCCGAAAACGTCAAGCCGACCGCGGGAAACTGGCGGCGGATATCAATCATGCGCTGGAGCGAGGCCGTGGTAATCAGCGGGCTGTCGCCGAAAACGACCAGCACATCGCCATCGAAATCTTTCAGTGCTTCGCGTGCAGCGAGGGCGGCGCCGCCCGTGCCGTTCTGCGTTTGCTGCACGGCGGTTTGGTGCGGGCGCACAGCGTCAATCATTTCGGGCATGTCGGGGCCGACGACAACGACGATGCGCTCGGGGCTCAAGCCTTCGGCCGCGGCAATCACATGCTGCACCATCGGCGCGCCCGCGACGGGGTGCAGCGGTTTGGGCAAAGCGGATTTCATGCGTGTGCCTTTGCCGGCGGCGAGGATGATACAGGCGATTTTTTTAGTCATCGGAAAACTCCCTAAGCGCCCCTGAATAGACCAGAGGCGGAATCACGCTTCAATTCACAGTTTGTTGCAGGAGGTTACAATAGCCGCCACAGGCTTGAAACCTGAATTTTCAGGGTAAAATAAGGATAAAAAGCGGCGGAACTATCCTTTGGCTTACTTGTTCTGAAGCCCCGTCAGATGGGCGACGACAGAGCCGTAGGCGCTGGCGATTTCCATGCGCACGGGCACCATGGGGCCGTTCTGTTCCATCTGCGCCAGCCACAAGGTCGGCGGTTTTTTGCGCGCTTCGGTATGCGCCTGCACGGCCATCCAGCCGCGCTCGGTGTCTTTTTTCTTGAAACCCGCAACGGGTTCGACCTTCAGCGTGCAGCGCAGGGCATCGCCGTTGAAAGCGGAGTATTTGCTTTTTTCCAGCTTCTCGGTGCCGTCGTCGTGCAGCGTGATGTTGAAACGGCGTTTGCCGTCAAACACCGGAAAGGTGCCTTCGCATTTCGACGTCTGGCCGGAATGTTGCAGCATTTGCAGCGCGCCCGTCAGCATATCGACAGCATCAGTCGTCAGCTTGGGGTCGAAATCTTTTTTAACCTTGGTTTTATTGTCTTCGTGCGTGGTTGTCTTCAGCACGTCGCCGTTGGGGGCGAATTGCATTTCGGTGACTTTTTCGTCTTTTTTCCAGCTGCTGCGCGCGGTGTGCAGCGTGGGCACGGGCGCGCCGTCTTTTGCGCGGCCGGATGTTTCATAGGTCGCTTCCCAAGGGAAGAGGGAGCCGATAGCGCCCTGCGTTTTCGCCGTCAGCGACATGTCGTAGGCCTTGGGGTCGAGGTCCATGGCCAGCGTCGCGGCCAGCGCCTTGAACCCGCCGGCATAAACATCGTAATTGAGGCCGAGTTTTTGCGGCGCTTCGACTTCATACCGCAGGCTGGCCTTTTCATAGCCCGCAGACGCAGGCACGGCTTGCAGCGCCAGCGTGGCGGCAAAAGACAGGCTCATCAGCGATTTGAAAAGAAATCTGTTCATTTTCTTCCGTTTTTGCTGCGTATCGGGTGCATTTTTGTGGCATCCCGCCTATCGGGGGCTATATTAGCCCAAAGAAAAGAGCCTGTGGCTATACTAGCCTAGAGAAAAGAGATAGTGTCCAGTCTCTCGTTTGGCAACAACAATGGGCGCTAGGTTATCAAATTTATGAAAACTGGTCAACCCGAAAATCCCTCCGCAAACTGCCACGTCCCAGCGGCCGAGGCGGCGCCTGCCATGGCAGGCTGCTGTGCGGCCAAACCGGCGGCGCCGCAAATAAAAACCCCTGTGAAAACAGGGTCTTCGTGCTGCGCGCCACAGGTGAAAACCACACCCTCTTGCTGTGACACGGACGAAACGGGCAAACCCCGCGTGGACCTTTTGTTCTGGGGCGGGCTTTTGATTGTGGCCGCGGGCTATCTGGCCTTTTTTGCGCTTGGCGCTGACCCGCATGCGGCGCATGGTGGCACGCCGGGGCTTCTGGCCATGGCGCAGCGCTTTTCCGCGGCGGTGTTCGAGCTGATGAACGTCATGTGGGTTGGCGTCGTGGCGGGTATTCTGGCCATGGGGTTTCTCAGCCGCGTGCCGCGTGATTTCGTGATGGCCGCCCTCGGCTCCGGCCGCGGGGTGCAGGGGATTTTCCGTGCGGCCTTCGCGGGCGTGCTGCTTGATTTGTGCAGTCACGGTATTCTGATGGTCGGTGCGAAATTCTACGAACGCGGCGCGACAATCGGGCAGGTCATGGCGTTTTTGATTGCGAGCCCGTGGAATTCCTTTTCGCTCACGCTGGTTTTGATTGCGCTGATTGGCCTTAAATGGACGGCGGCGTTTATTGTGCTGTCGATGGTGATTGGCATTGTCACGGGTATTCTGTTCGACCATCTGGTTGCGCGTGGCGTATTGCCGCAAAACCCCAATCACCGCCCGATTTCCAGCGGCTTCAAATTCTGGCCGGCCGCGAAAAAAGGCCTGTCCGAAGTCAAATGGACGCCGCGCTTTTTCTGGGACACGCTGGTTATCGGCGTGAAGGATTCCAAGATGATTGTGCGCTGGCTTTTCGTTGGCGTGATTATCGCGGCAGGTTTGCGCGCGGGCGTATCGACCGATGTTTTTGCGCAGTGGTTCGGCCCCACCATGATAGGCCTTGCCGCAACGCTGTTGGCCGCGACGATTATCGAGGTTTGCTCCGAAGGGGCGGCGCCGATTGCGGGGGATTTGATGATGCGCGCGGGCGCGGTGGGCAACAGCTTCACCTTCCTGATGGCAGGTGTCGCGACGGATTACACCGAAATCATGGTGCTGCGCGAAGCCACCAAATCATGGAAAATCGCCCTGTTCCTGCCGCTTTTGACCGTGCCGCAGGTTTTGGTCATCGGTTATTTGATGAACCTGTTCGGCATGCCCACGCCCTGATGCGGCGACACAGGCGCAAACAAAAACCCCGCAAAGTAAAATCCTTTGCGGGGTTTTGTTTATGCTGGATGGATAGATTTACGCCACCTTCGCCGTGCTGACTTTCAGGCCACTTTTGAACATGTCGATGACGCGGATGGTGTCTTCGCGCTCGGGGCTGGTGGAAATCACGGCCGCGGGCACGCCAATCAGCTCTTCGATGCGCTTGATATAGGCGCGGGCATTGGCGGGCAGGTCGTCGAGTTTGCGCACGCCCTTCAGCGACGTTTGCCAGCCGGGCAGGGTCTCATAGACGGGCTCCAGCTGCGCCTGCAAATCCTGCGATGCGGGGATGTAGTCGTAATGCTTGCCGCCTGCTTTGTAGCCGGTGCAGATTTTGACTTCTTCCAGCGTGTCCATGACGTCCAGTTTCATGAGCGCGATACCCTGAACGCCTGCGACCTTTACGGCTTGGCGCACCTGTACGGCGTCAAACCAGCCGCAGCGGCGTTTGCGTCCCGTGGTGGTGCCGAATTCATGGCCGATACGGCCGAGCGTTTCACCGGTGTCGTCAAAAAGCTCCGTCGGGAAGGGGCCGGAGCCGACGCGCGTGGTATAGGCCTTGGTGATACCCA
>DDBY01000107.1 GCA_002334985.1 Micavibrio sp. UBA2020 | reverse complement strand
GCCGTAAACGTCTTGCCCATCACGTTGGTGAGGACGTTCAGGCGGCCGCGGTGCGCCATGCCGACCACAACTTCGCGCACACCCATGCGCGCGCCGGTTGCGATGACTTCTTCGAGCGCGGGGATGGTCGCCTCGCCACCTTCAACGCCGAAGCGTTTGGTGCCGGTGTATTTCATGTCGAGGAATTTCTCGAACCCTTCCGCTGCCGTCAGGCGCTGCAGGAAATGTTTTTTCTCGGGCGCGGAGAAATTCATGCCGGCATGCGGCTGTTCGAAACGCTCCTGCAGCCACAAACGCTGGCCGAGGTCCTGAATGTGCATGTATTCAAGACCGATAGACTGGCAGTAGGAACCTTCCACCTTCTCGATAATCTGCGCGAGCGTGAGTTTTTGCGCGCCGAAAGCGCCATCGACAAAAATCTCGCGGCCGAGGTCGGCTTCGGTGAAGCCATAGGTATGCACATCCAAATCCGCATGGCGGTGCTTTTGCGACAGGCCGAGCGGGTCAAGATTGGCAAGGAAATGTCCACGCACGCGGTAGCCGCGGATAAGCATTTGCGCGCGGATAGCATCCTGCACCGCGCGCGCATCGACAGCGGGGGCCGCAGCAGGCGCAGCAGCCGCTTTATCGCCTTTTTTGGCGGCAGGCTTCGCGGCCTCTTCGTTATTGGCGGCAGTCGAAAGAACGGCGGAGAGTTTTTCCGGCGACGGCGTCCAGCTGGCGCCTTTCAGCTCGGCAATCAGCTCTTTGCCTTCCGCGCCCAAATCCTTGAACAAATCCGCCCAGCTGGCATCCACTGCCGCAGGATTTTGCAGGAATTTTTCGTAGAGCCCGGCGATGTAATCGCCATCGACGGCGGAGAGGAAGCTGAGAGCGCTGCGCTGTGACATGATGTCGGTCTTTCGGGTATCGGTCTTGTATTAAAGCTTGTGTCTATATAAACGGGCGAAGAAGCGCGGGGCGGCATAAAGCCGCCCCGAAAGCCTCTTATGCGGCCTTGATGGCCTTCATCACCGCATCGCCAAGGCCGGCCGGGCTGTCGGATACGACGAAGCCTGCCGCTTTCATGGCCGCGATTTTGTCTTTCGCGGCGCCTTTGCCGCCGGCGATAATCGCGCCGGCATGCCCCATGCGGCGACCCGGGGGCGCCGTCACGCCCGCGATGAAGCCGGCGATGGGTTTTTTCTTTTTGCTGTTTTTAATGAACTCGGCCGCGTCTTCTTCGCCGCTGCCGCCGATTTCGCCAATCATCAGGATGGCTTCGGTTTCTTCGTCGTCGAGGAACAGCTGAAGCGCATCAATGAAGTTGGTGCCGTTCACGGGGTCGCCGCCGATACCGATGCAGGTCGTCTGCCCCAAACCATTTGCCGTGGTCTGCGCAACCGCTTCGTAGGTCAGCGTGCCGGAGCGGGACACGATGCCGACCTTGCCGCGCTTGTGGATATGGCCGGGCATGATGCCGATTTTGCATTCGCCGGGCGTAATCACGCCGGGGCAGTTGGGGCCGATAAGACGGGTTTTGGAGCCTTGCAGTTTGCGCTTCACCTTCACCATGTCCAGAACAGGAATGCCTTCGGTGATGCAAATGACCAAATCCAGCTCGGCATCAATCGCTTCGAGGATGGCATCGGCCGCGAACGGCGGCGGAACGTAGATAACGGAGGCATTCGCGCCCGTGTCGTTCACGGCGTCCTGAACGGTATTGAATACCGGCAGGTCGAGGTGCTTGCTGCCGCCTTTGCCGGGCGTCACGCCGCCGACCATTTTGGTGCCGTAGGCAATGGCCTGTTCGGAGTGGAAGGTACCCTGCGCACCGGTGAAACCCTGGCAGATGACTTTGGTGTCTTTGTTAATAAGTACGGCCATGATTATGCAGCCTCCGCTTTCACAGCGTTGACGACTTTCTGCGCGGCATCGGCAAGATTGTCGGCAGCGATGATGTTAAGGCCAGATTCTTTCAAAAGCTTCTTGCCCTTGTCGACGTTGGTACCTTCGAGACGCACAACCAGCGGCATGGTGAGCCCCAGTTCGCGCGCGGCGGTAATCACACCCTCGGCAATGACGTCGCAGCGCATGATGCCGCCGAAGATGTTGACGAGGATACCCTCGACGTTCGGGTCGGACAGGATGATGCGGAAGGCTTCGGCCACGCGCTCTTTGGTTGCGCCGCCGCCCACGTCAAGGAAGTTTGCGGGCTGGCCGCCGTAAAGCTTGATGATGTCCATCGTCGCCATGGCAAGGCCTGCACCGTTAACCATGCAGCCGATGTTGCCCTCAAGCTTGACGTAGTTCAGTTCGTGGTCTTTCGCGCGTTTTTCAGCCGGATCTTCTTCGGTCACGTCGCGCAGTTCTTCGACTTCTTTCTGGCGGAACATCGCGTTGTCGTCGAAGTTCATTTTCGCATCGAGCGGCAGGACATCGCCGCCCTTGGTCACGACCAGCGGGTTAATTTCGACGATGGACGCGTCCAGCTCGACAAAGGTGTTGTAGAGTTTGGACAGCAGGTCAACGCATTTGCCAACCTGTTTGCCTTCAAGGCCGAGGCTGAAGGCAATCTGGCGGCCATGGAACGGCTGGAAGCCGGTCGCGGGGTCGACATGTACCTTGGTGATTTTTTCGGGGTGCTTTTCGGCAACTTCCTCGATGTCCATCCCGCCTTCGGTCGAAGCCATGATGGTAATGCCCGACGTCGCACGGTCGGTCAGCATGCCGAGATACAGTTCGCGGCCGATATCGCAGCCGTCTTCGATGTAAAGGCGGCGCACTTCCTGACCTTGCGGGCCCGTCTGGTGCGTGACCAGCTGCATGCCAAGGATTTTTGTCGAAGCTTCTTTCACTTCGTCCAGCGACTTGACGACTTTAACGCCGCCGCCCTTGCCGCGGCCACCCGCGTGAATTTGCGCTTTGACCACATAGACTGGACCCGGCAGGGTTTTTGCGACTTCAAATGCCTCTTCGACCGTATAGGCCACGCCGCCG
>DDBY01000059.1:3132-9244 GCA_002334985.1 Micavibrio sp. UBA2020 | reverse complement strand
CGCAGGCGGCGCACATCGCTTACGCAGCTCATGAGCGTTATCACCAGCACCAGACATGTGAGCAGCGCGACAATCATACCAACAACTATAAACGAAAAACTTTCATAGAGAACGGCTGAAAAGAAGAGCGTTCTTACGTCACCTCTTCGCGACCCTGAATATAGGTGATGATGTCATCGGTCATGGCGACCAGTTCATCCCCCATCGTGAAGACCACAATCACAATCGCAAGGGCGATGGCGGCCACTATCAGCCCGTATTCAATCGCCGTCGCGGCGCGCTCGCAGCGCAGAAAAGCTTTTAAAAGTATCAATAAAACCTCCCCGAAAAAAGGAAGCCCGCCGACGGTGCGGCGGGCTTTCTTTGCGCATAACGCGGGTCTTCTTAACCGCCCGAACCATCATCACGTTCAGCGATGGCCGTCGCGGTGTCAGAGAACATCTCGCGCAGCTCGTCACCAAAGGTGAAGACAACGGCAGAAATCGCAACCGCAATACCGGCAGCAATCAGACCGTATTCAATCGCCGTCGCACCCTCTTCAGAGCGTACAAAGGCCTCTTTTTTTGCCCAAAGCTTCAACAGCATATTTCCCTCCATGGAAAGTTTGTTTGATTGTGAACCCAAACCCTATACTTCTATCCTATGCCCGTATGCCTTAAGATTCGGTAAATCTGGTGTCGTTCTATGGTTAATTTTTACGAAGCACAAAGATTTTTTGCGGCGATACGCGCGTCTTCAAGTAAATCAGATGCGCACGAAAAGTAAATAAAATTCACCTGCTGCCAATTTACGGCAGACACTCCGTTTATTATCTTTTCATCGTCAAGATAAAGCGCGGTGATTACTTGCGCAGCCCTTTTTATTTAACGATGTGCAGCTGGCTGAGCTGGTTCGCGATGTTTTCGAAAGCGGTAATCAAGTCCTGATTGCTTGGCGCATCGAAATACTTGCTTTCATCCGTCGCGCACTGCCGGAACAGGTTGCGAGTCGAATTGCTGATGCCGGATTGAAACGTAATCGTATAAATCGTTACGCCCGCATCCTTGGCGTTCTGGCAGACCGTCATCATTTTCGTGTTCAGCTGCGACGCCGACAGGCTGGCGCCCGCACCATAGGCAGAATAGGTGCTGATAGGCTGGTTATCCCCGTCGGTCATCAAAACAATCGTTTTGCTCCAATCCGGGTCATCGTATTCGGAGCCTTCGGTAAACGGCGCCGTCGGTGACAGCACGCGCCAGCCCCAGACAAGCCCGACGTTAATATAAGTATTCCCGCTGGCCGTGAGGCCGTTAATCGATGTTTGCAGCGCGCTCTGGTTATTCGTCAGCGGCACAACGCGGCTGACCGTGCAGCCGTTGTTGGGGTTGTTGTTGCTGTATGTGCGGCAGGTGCCGTTGCTGTTGTACTGGCTGCAAATGCGCGGATAGCGGTACATGCCCCAGTTCGGCGTCTCATCGTCGCGGGTATCGAGGGGCGATGCACGCTCAAGGATGCACCCGCGCCAATCGGTCGAAGTGCCCGTCGTGCCGCTGTTGTACACAATCGACGACGGCGTTTTATACGCATCCGACGTCGGCCAGTTCACAAATTCTGTACCCGGCTGCCCGACACTCACCGACATGCTGAAGGGCACGATGGCCACCTTCAGGTATTCCGGGTCGGAAATACGGCTGAACATGATATTCAAAAAGTTTGTGGACGCGGTTTTCAGCGCGCTGATGTTGTTGCCCGCCATCGAGCCTGTCACGTCAAGCACCAGCGCGACCTCGACGCCCGCCAGTTCGCGCTTGACGATGGTTTCCTGATGCACATCCACATAATCGTGGCCGAGAATACGCATGAATGTCGTCGGCACACGCGCATTTGCCGTCACACGCACCGTACCGTCACCGAAGCTAACCTCAACATCGTATGTCTCGCCAAGACGGTCGTCCTGATAGTTGGCGTCGATGAAACGGTGCACCTGCTCTTCGATATCGCTGAGCGAGCCCGTGGTGCTGCCCGCCGCCAGCGCCGCTTTATCAACAGCGTTGCCGAGACGCGTTTTGATGTTATAGGCCTGCGCAAGGTCAACCGCGACCCCCGCGGCCGCGATAAACATCGGCATCGACATTGCGAAAATAATTGCCGTCGCGGCGGTATTGTCCAGCGCGAAATGGCCAAGGGCGCGCAGTCTTTTTTTTATCCACGTCATATTGCTTGTCATGGTTTATTCCCTTTCCACAAACAAGCCCTTGCGCCCCCGCACATAGGCCTCTTCTTCCATCTGAATATCACCGGTGATATACCCGCTGAAAAACGGGCGAAACGTATAGCGTACCGTCACGGCGACGACGCCTTCGTTCTGAAGGCCCAGCCCCTCGCTGCGGTCAAGAATAGCATCGTTTTCATCCATATTGAGCGTTTCGCGCCAGCGCACCGTCGGCTCCAGCGATGTCCCCACATACTGGATACCCGCAACGTCTATGCCGTAAGTGGTCGTATCCAGCGGATTGAGCGCAAGCCGGCCTGCGACGATAGCGTCTTCGATTTGCGCATCGTTGGTCGCACGGTCGCGCGCCAAAAGGTCGGCGACAATCTGGCTTGAATTTGTAACCTTCAGGTTGGCCATCAGTGCGCCGCCGATGTCTATCATGCCGCACAGCGCAACCATCATGACCGGAAACAGGAAACCGGCTTCGATAGCGGCCACCCCGCCCTCGCCGCGGATATAGGCTTTTATCGTTTTGCGTGCAAAAAGGGGACGGATAGCCATGGCTTAATCCTCCCCGAAGTTATAAGGCTCGGCCTTGACGACCGACAGCGTCGTGTGCATCGACCAGCTACGCCCCAAGTCGCGCGTAATCAGGCTGCCGATGAACGGAGTCAGAAACTCATACCTGTAAACCGCGCGCACCATGATAACGTCGTTGGAGTTGCCAGTCGTGAAGGGCGACGGTATCAGATTGCCGTCTTCGTCAAATTCCGGCTCGTAATTTTCCGCCCCTGCGAAAGTGTTATCATCAAGGCGGATGACCTCGTACTGGATGCGGTCGCAGGGTATCATCGTGCGCACATGGTCGCAAAGCGCGGTGCGGAAAGTATCTTCCGGGTCGCCCGACAGCTGCACCTGCCCCGTGCGCAAAAGCCGCGACGCGGCCGCCGCCCCGCCTTCGAGCACAGAGCCGGAGGCGAAGAACATGGAAACCTCGACCGTCCCCACCAGCATCAGAAAAAACGGCATGGCAATCAGCGCGAATTCAACCGCCGCCGCGCCGTCTTCCTTGCGTCGCCAAGAATGGAAATGTCTGAACATACCCAAAGCCCCTGAAACAGCCCCGCCCCTTGTTATGCCGTCTGCCGCGCAGGCAAACGTGCGGGCTTCCCTGACTGTCCCTTTTTCCATTTTACGGCCGCGCTGTTTAAAGAGCGGTTAACAACAGATATAAACACGTTGAACATCAATGCCATAGACGCCCTTACGTCTCTTTTCTGGGGGCGGCTTGCTGCACGTCCGCGGCAATTTGCGGCCCCCATTTGCGCGCCAGTTCCTGCTGCCGTTTTTCGATTTCCAGCAACCGCTTCTGCCCGCGCTTGACCAAAACACCCGAAACCATGTTCGGCACCTGCAAATAAATCACCCAGCCAAAAGCCGCCGCAGCATAGGCCAAAAGCAGCGTGCGCGGCTGCAAAAGCAGCGCGACAGCATGTTCTATCTGCCCGCCCATCTGCCACAGCTCCAGCCACGCAGGCACCGTGCCCGCCAGATTGAGCGCGCCCACAGTCATGCCTGCGGTTTTATCCGCTTTGTTATCAACCAGCGCGGCGACAAATGCCGGCAGCATGCAGCCGCAAAAAAGAACCGTCGTCGGAAAATAAATGACCGCCAGCACCATCAGGCAGAAAATCGAAACCCTGACGGAAAACGGCATTTTCTTCGGCTGTGATTTTTTTACGGGCGCCATGTCATCTCCAGAAATAATAATGGAAAATGGTCAGCATCACCGATGCCACACCCAATACTGACGCTATCAAAAGCGCGACCTGCCGCCCCGATGCAAGGCCGAAGGTGGCACGGCGCGTCAGCTGCTGTTCCAGCGCCGCGCGCTCGCGCGTTAAAAACGCGAATTCGCGGCGTGCATGTGCGAACCTTATCTGGTCATCCTGCACCACGGGCGGCGCATCCACCAACTCCAGCAGCGCGGAAAGATTGCCGCCCTGCGCCGCCGCCGCAAGTCTTTGCGCGATGGCCTGACGCAGGTCACGGTCGAAAAACCGCTCCACCGCCGGCCCCATTTGCGCCGAAAGCGTCCGCGTCAGCGCAGGCACGGGCGCTATGCGGAACCGCCGCTGTATCGCCGCCAGCGTGCGCAAAATGCCAATGACCTGATAACCGCGGTCATGCGAAATGACGTGCCCCAGATAAGGGTCTATCATTTTAGGCTCGCGCACCGAAATAAAGGCAATCATGTGTCTGTCCAGCACAGGTTCCAGCTTTTGCCCGCGCTGCGCAAGGCGCTCAAGCGCCATCAGCAAATGCCCCGGCCCCAGCACATAAAAATCGCGCAGCATCGGACTCAGGCACACGATTTCCTTGTTAAGCAGATACACAAGGCGTTCAATGCCATAGCCCGGCATTTTCTGCGCAAGGAAGTTGCGGCATTTTTCAAACAGCGTCACCATGCCAGCGGATTCCGCAATTTCCTCATACCGCTGGTTTATCCAGCCGTTGAAAAGTTGCAGCGAAATCAGTTCGGCATAATGCTGCACGTCTTCGCCGCGCGCCATCGCATCGGCCAGTGCGGTGCCGAAGCCTTGCGGGAACAAGGACAAATCGCGGTAGCGCACCGGCGCATAAGGGTCGAGCGCCTGCACCAGTTCCGCCACCACACGCTCGCGCAAGGCGCCGTCTTCTTTCTTCCAGAAGGTTTCAAGGCGCAGTTCAAGGTCGCGGTCTTCAAAGTTGCGCTTGAGCCAGAGGTCTAAACCGTCTTTTTCTATCAAAGCCAGCGTATCGGATGGATGCGCGGCCAGGTCCATTGCCAGCGTGCGCAGTTCCCAATATTTGCGGTCGCGAAAAACGAAAGGGCGCCGCGCTCTCATCACATTGTGCGGTTGTTTGGCGCTCAGGCGGCGGCCTTCCAGCCAGCGCTGCGCGTCCTCAAGGTTCCAGCGCGCCGCTTCGTCGTCATGTAAAACACCACGCAAAAATTCCGTCAGATAGGCAGGCAAACGCTCCCCGCCCATCAGCGCGGCATAGCTGCCTTTATCGATTTTCTCGCGGATAACTTCGTCATCCGGCTTGCCTGCCAGCGGGTTGCCGCCGCGCAAAACCATCGCCACGCAAACGCCGAGGGTATAAAGGTCGTTCTTGGCTGTGCCATATCCGCGCCCGCCCGGCTGCGCCATCGCGCGTTCGATGGTTTCGTATATCGCGCCATGGCGGAAAAACGGTGCGCTTGACAGGCATTCCCCGATAATCGCGACCTCGCCGCCTTCGGCGCCGGCGATAAAAATATTATCGCCCGTCAGTGCGCCATGCACCAAGTCCGCGGCTTGCAAATCGGCCAGAACCTCGACGGCAGGCTGTATGAGCGCGGCGATGATGCGCTCGTCACCGATGCGCACGGTGCGCATCGTACCTTCAGGCAGCAGTTTGCGCGCGGGCGGCAAATCGAAAACGAAGGTATAGACCTGCTTGTTTTCCCCCGGCCACTCGACGATGCCGGCGGAAACGAGTTTCAGCAAATGCGCCGATTTGACGTTCTGATAACTGCCCACTGCGGAAATGCGCGGACAGCGCCCGCGTCCTGCCGTCAGCGCCAGCAGCGGCTTGCCGGTTTTGATATCGCGCGCTTCGAACGCACGGGTCTCGAAACTGGCATAGGCGTTCAAAGGCTTGAGCGGAAAAATTTCAACCTCGCCGCCAAGCATGATACGTCCATCACCCCCGGGCGTGGTTACCGCATAATGGTCTTCGTCGGGCGCGCGCAAGGTACCGCCGCCGGCAGGCTCGGTGTAATCCCTGAAAACTCTGAATATTTTATCGCGCAGGCGCATGCGGTATCCCTGAAACCCGCCTTCAGTCTAGCGGCTTCAGGTAAACGATGCATGAAAAAAGCGAAAAAGCCTA
>DDBY01000059.1:2234-2788 GCA_002334985.1 Micavibrio sp. UBA2020 | reverse complement strand
GAGCCCTCATGCCCGATGCCCGACTGTTTCCAGCCGCCGAACGGTGCCTGCGGCGCGACGATGGCCACGCTGTTCACACCGACCATGCCGTATTCCAGCGCTTCCGCCACGCGCCACGCGCGGCTGATGTTGGCGGTGTAGAAATAGGCAGCAAGGCCGTATTCGGTGTCATTCGCCATACGCACGACGTCTTCGTCGGTTTTGAATTTGAACACGGGCGCCAGCGGGCCAAAGGTTTCTTCGCGGAAACACGCCATGTCGGGCGTTGCGCCGGATACCACCGTGGGCTCGAAAAAGCTATGGCCGAGGCTGTGGCGTTTGCCGCCCGTCGTAACCTTGCCGCCTTTCGCCGCGGCGTCTTTGAGGTGCTGTTCGACCTTCTCGACGCCTTTTTGGTTAATCATGGGGCCGAGTTCTATACCGTCGTCAAAACCGCTGCCGACCTTCATCGCCGCGACCGCCTGGGTGAATTTTTCGACGAAAGTATCGTAAATACCTTCCTGCACAAAAATGCGGTTTGCGCAAACGCAGGTCTGGCCGCTGTTGCGGAATTT
>DDBY01000059.1:0-1860 GCA_002334985.1 Micavibrio sp. UBA2020 | reverse complement strand
GCGTTGCCGCCCAGCTCCAGCGAGATTTTTTTAACCGTCCCCGCCGCCTGCGCCATCAGAATTTTGCCGACAGCGGTCGAACCGGTAAAGCCGATTTTGCGCACGGTGGTGTTTTCCGTCATTTCCTTGCCAATCGGCGGCGCATCGCCCAGCACGATGTTAAACACGCCCGCAGGGATGCCCGCACGCTCCGCCAGCACCGCCAGCGCCAGCGCGGAAAACGGCGTCAGCTCCGACGGTTTAATCACAACCGTGCAGCCCGCCGCAAGCGCGGGGCCGGATTTGCGCGTAATCATGGACGAAGGGAAGTTCCACGGCGTTACCATCGCCGAAACACCCACGGGCTGCTTGAGGGTCATCAGGCGGTGATTGCCGTTATGCGTCGGGATAATATCGCCATAAACACGGCGGCACTCTTCGGCCATCCATTCGACATACCCGATGCCGCTTTGTATTTCCGCTTTGGCCTGCGCGAGGGGCTTGCCCTGCTCCGCCGTCAGAATACGGCACAGGTCGTCGAGATTTTCTGTTTGCAAATCCGCCCAGCGGCGCAGGATTTTTGCGCGCTCAGCCGCCAGCATGCTACGCCATGTGCCAAAGGCTTTGTCAGCCGCCGCAATCGCGCGGCGCGTTTCATCGGCGCCCATATTGGGCACGGCGCCGAGAATTTCGCCCGTTGCGGGGTTGGTAACCTCAATCGTCTTGCCGCTGTCGGCGGGCACCCATTGGCCGTCGATATAGGCCATATCGCGCCAGAGCGTGGGGTCTTTCAGCTTCAGCGCGGCGGCGACGGCTTCGGGTTTACGCACGGCGTTTGACATGGACAGGCACTCCTTGAATAACAGATGACAATAATATGGCGGGTTTCGTGCCGCCCGGCAACCCCCGCGCCCGCAGCGCCCAACTACTTGTCGCCACACGGAAATTCGGATATTTTGAACATCCGTCAGCCAAGGAGATTATCCATGACCACGCCCGCCTTTCCGCCCGGCACAGAATGGTACAAGGTCGAAATCAACGACCTGCGCGTCGATAACATGAAAGTCGGCATCGCCGATTGGGAACGCCACCCCGATAAAACCCAGCCCATTCTTGTCGATGTCGCACTTTACCGCGCGGTGGGCGCGCTGAATGCCAAAACTATCGACGATTGCATCAACTATGTGCATGTCATCAGCCACGTCACCGAAAAATGGCCGAAGCGCCCACATACCGACCTTTTGGAAACGCTTCTGGAAGAGCTGGTCGGTGTTTGTTTCGAAGATGCGCGCGTCGATGCCTGCCGCGTCAAAATCAGAAAGCCGCATGTGTTCAACGGCTACGCCGTGCCCAGCGTCGAATTTTTCCGCATGCGCCCGAAATAAGCGCGCCGGGTTAACCGCAACAAAAAAGCCGCCGGTAAACGGCGGCTTTTTTGTTGTCGGCAGGCACAAGTGCGATTTACGCGGCTTGCGCCAGTGCGGCCAGTTTGGCGCGCACGATGTCGATATTTTTCTGGATATGCGATGCCTTGGCATGGTCATCCTTGGCAAAGCCGATATCGTCTTCGAGGTCTTTGAGCTTTTCTTCCAGCGAAGCACGGTCGAGGTCGTTGAGGTTGACCGCTTCTTCGGCAAGAACAGAGCAAAGCGCGCCCGTCACATCGACAAAACCGCCGGAGACGAAAATGCGCTTCACTTCGCCTGCCGGCGACGTGACGGAAACAACGCCCGGACGCAGCGACGACAGCATCGGCGCATGGTCGGCCAGAACGCCGAACTCGCCTTCACCGCCCGGCACGATAACCATGCTGGCTTCTTCGGACGCAAGAATACGCTCCGGCGAGACCAGTTCGAACTGGAAGGTTTTATCGGTCAGCTT
>DDBY01000197.1:2812-11610 GCA_002334985.1 Micavibrio sp. UBA2020 | reverse complement strand
GGCACCAGCGATTGCGGGTTCAGCGCCTTGTATTCCGGCTTGTGCTGTTCGCCGCCGTCGCGCACCAGATGCACGGGGATATATTCAAACGGAATGTTTTTGAAATGCAGCGCCAGCCGCGCGCGATAGGCGCAGGACGACCTGTAATAGCTATAGAGCTGCATCATGGCGATGACCCCTGAATATCCTGATAAAACCGATGGTTGGATTTTATCGGGCGGCGGGCAGGACGGGCAAGTCTGTCCGCACTGCACAATTACATAATACCACACTTTTGATGTAAGTTCATGATACCCTTGATTGACAGGTTGGCGCGTTATGTCTAAATTTTGATTTCTCATATTTATATCAACATTCAATGCGCGGGCGTCATGGGCTGGATAAAAACCCCTGAAGAAAAAGCGGCAGCACGTCAAAAACGTCTCGATAAGGGGCTGTTCAAGGACGATACGCGCAAGGTCATCGCCGCGCTTGATGCGGGCGCCAATCCGAACGCGCGCAACGAATACGGCTATAGCGCTATTTCCTATCAGGCCTCCAGCCGCCGCAATGAAGCGGTGAAGGTACTGCTGGCGCGCGGCGCAGACCCGAACGGCAAAACTGATAACGATTATTCCGCCCTGATGGCCGCGGCGTCGCATAATGATGTGGAGCTGGCAAAGCTTTTGTGCGACCACGGCGCGCATATTAATGCGCAAAGCCACGATGGCCGCACGCCGCTGCACCATGCCGCCTATTGGGGGCGTGGAAAAATCATCCAGTTCCTGCTGTCGCAGGGGGCGGATACCACATTGCGCGATGGGCGCATGAACAGCGCGGCCGATATCGCGGCCAAAGAAAACTATCCGGGCGTTGCGGCGCTGCTGCGCGGGGAATTGGACGAAGTGCCCAAAGAAGATGCTGCGCCGGCCGCCGGCGTATGGCATTTGACGGCGCCCGATGAAATTGCGCGTATTGATGACAAGCCGGCTATCGGCTATCGCATTACCGAGATTTTTAACTTTGGTGCAGGGGTATATAACCGCATCGCGCGTAACCTTTCGACCGACCACGAAAGCCAGTCTATGCGGCTGTTCGATGAAATGCACGGCAGTCCGATATTGCAGCAGGCAGCAGATGCCTTTGTGCGTTTGGGCGGCGATGCTGAAAACGCTGCTGCCGCCCAATCTTTGACGGCCAAAAAACCCGCAGGCCTGACGCTGCACCCAAGCGGCAGGAGCGCCTGATGGGTATGTTTTTCGACAGCAAACAGGAAAAACTCGACCGCCGTGTTTACAAGGCGATTGACGCCAAGAGCGTTGCCAAGCTGCAAGAGGCGCTCGACGCCGGCGGCGCGCTTGAAGCCAACGGCTATTGGGGCTGGGTTTATCATGCGGTGAATGCCCGTTTTGACGACGGCGTTTCGGTTCTGCTGGAACGCGGTGCCCCCGTGGATGCGCGCGGGCCTTACGGCTATACGCCGCTGCGTATCGCGGCCACCAGCGGTCACCGCGATATCGCCAATGTTTTGCTTGCTGCTGGGGCGGATATTCACGCCGTTGATGAAACGGGCTGGACACCGCTGCACGGTGCCGCGCATGCGGGCAAGATGGACATGATTGTGTTCCTGCTGGAACATGGCGCGGATATGCAGGCGCGGGATAAACACATGAATACCCCTGCCGATATTGCGGCCAAGCAATACCCGCGCATTGCCGAATACCTGTGGGAAAAAATGGGCGTGGGGCAGGAAAAGCAGGAAACGGCGCCGCTGGAGCCCGGCTGGCATCTGACAGGCGATGATGAAATCGCCCATGTGTCCGACAAACCGGCGATTGGCTACCGCTTTACGGATGTTTTTAATTTCAGCGCCAAAATCCACACACGGATTGCCGAAAACACCCGGACGCATGCCGAAAGCAGCAGCGTGAAAACATTCGCGGATTTGGAAGATAGCGCGCTGCTGGAGCAAGCTTTCGAAGCCTTCCGCGCACGCGGCGGCAAGGCGGATGATTATACGCTCGACAAGCCTAAAGCGCAGCCGGGGTTGCACCGGGGCGGCCCTCAGCCCTAAAATAATAACCGGCGTTTTTTCTTACCCGCCATGTCCGCTGCGGCGTGCGGCGCGGCGTTCTGCCAATGACACATACTGGTATTGCGATACCTTTTGGTCAATCGCGCCGAATATCGATTTGCCGTTTGCATCCAGCATTTCGATTTTGACTGTTTCGCCGAACTTCATGAAGGGGGTTTTAAATTCCCCGTGTTCGACTTTTTCCAGCATGCGTTTTTCGACGATGCAGGAATGTCCTTTGCTGCGGTCAACGTTGGACACCGTGCCGGAGCCGATAATCGTCCCCGCGCAAAGCGGGCGGGTTTTGGCGGCATGGGCGATAAGCTGCGCGAAGTCGAAAACCATATCGACGCCTGCATCCGGCTCCCCGAATTTTTCGCCGTTCCAGTAGCTGAGCAGCGGCAGGTGCAACTTGTTGTCTTTCCACGCGGCGCCCAGCGTTTGCGGCGATACCGCAACAGGCGAAAACGCGCTTGAGGGTTTGGATTGCAAAAAGCCGAAACCCTTGGCCAGTTCCGGCTGCGCGATATAACGCAGCGTCACGTCGTTGACCAGCATGACCAGCTTGATGTGGCTGCCGGCATCCTCGGCCGTTGTGCCCATGGGTACGTCGTCGGTGATGACGGCGACTTCGCCTTCGAAATCGATGCCCCAGTCGTCCTGTGCGAAAACGATGTCATCCATTGGGCCGAGGAAGCTGTCGGAGCCGCCTTGGTACATCAGCGGGTCTGTCCAGAAACTCGGCGGCATTTCGGCACCGCGTGCTTTGCGTACCAGCTCGACGTGGTTCACATACGCGCTGCCATCTGCCCATTGATAGGCGCGGGGCAGGGGCGATGCGCACTGTTTAGGGTCAAACGGTTGCGGCGCGGCCTTGCCGGTCTCAAGGTCTTTGCAAAGCTGTTCCAGCTGCAAATGGCAATCCGGCCAATGCTCCAGCGCGTATTGCAGCGTCGGGGCGATTTTTTCTGCCGATGTGGCCTTCGTCAGGTCGCCGCTGACCGCCATCAGCCGCCCGTCGCGACCGTGTTTGTAGGAAGCGAGTTTCATTTTTCTGTTCGTTTCTGCTTATGCTTTCAAAACGCCGCGGCGCACTTGATCGTCTTCCAGCGACTGGAACAGCGCCTTGAAGTTGCCTTCGCCGAAGCCTTCGTTGCCTTTACGCTGGATGATTTCATAGAAAATCGGGCCGATGGCGTCTTTGGTAAAGATTTGCAAAAGCAGCCCCTGGCCTTTGGTCGGCGCGCCGTCCACAAGGATGTTCAGGGATTGCATGCGGGCGAGGTCTTCGCCGTGGCCGGGCACCCGTTCATCCACGCGGGCGTAATAGGTGTCTTTGGTTTCCTGAAAGTCGATACCTTTGGCGTTCAGTTGTTCGACGGTGGCATAGATGTTGTCGGTGCCGAAGGCGATATGCTGGATGCCTTCGCCGTTATAACGCTTCAGGAATTCCTCAATCTGCGATTTGTCGTCGGAGGATTCGTTGATAGGAATGCGGATTTTGCCGCAGGGGCTGGTCATGGCCTTGGATTTCAGGCCGGTCAGCTTGCCTTCGATGTCGAAATAGCGGATTTCGCGGAAGTTGAACAAATCGGTATAAAAATTTGCCCATTTGTCCATGTTGCCGCGGTTGACGTTGTGCGTCAGGTGGTCGAGGTAGGTAAGGCCGACGCCTGCATTGGGCGCGGTGTCGGTAAAATTGAAATCTGTCTGATAAATCGAACCCTTGTCGCCATAGACATCGACAAAGTACAGAACCGAACCGCCGATGCCGACGACGGCGGGGATTTTCAGCTCGCCTGCGCCGATGCTGCCTTCAAACGGAACGGCGCCTTTTTCAAGCGCACGGGCGTAGGCTTTTTGCGCATCCTTGACGCGGAAGGCCATGGCGCGCGCTGCACCGCCGTTGCGGTCGGCGGCATAGGCCATCGCTTCGGGCTCTTCGTTCAGGATGAAGTTGATATCGCCCTGTTGCCACAGCGTGACTTTTTTGGATTTATGCGTCGCGGTTTTTTTGAAGCCGAGGTTGGTGAACAAATCGACCAGTTCCTGCGGGTTCTTGTGGCAGTACTCCACGAATTCAAAACCGTCGGTGCCCATCGGGTTTTCAAACAAATCGGCCATGGCGATGTCCTTCCTTCAAAGTCTGCGTGAATGTCATTGAACGGGAATGAGTATTGATGCTTTTGCCGCTAAATTCAAGCCGTTCGGGGCAGAGAAGGGACTGTTATATTTCTGAAAAACATGATGCTTTGCACCATTTTTGGGCTTGGTTTTCCATGTTTGCAATTCTAATATGGCAACAGTTTTGATTTACCACAGGAAAGTTTATGTCCAGCACCCCGCGCGGCCAGATGTCATTGCCGTTTATTCCGCCCGCATCCTGCGATTTGCGCGTCAGTTTCGAATTCTTTCCGCCCAAGACGGAAGAAATGGAAAAAACGCTCTGGGCTTCGCTGGATGTTCTGGCGCCGCTGCAGCCGTCTTTCGTTTCGGTGACGTATGGTGCTGGCGGCTCCACGCGGGCGCGCACCCATGACATTGTCACGCGCATACAGGCGCAGACAGGTATTGGCGCTGCCGCGCATTTGACATGCGTCGGCGCCACGCGCGGCGAAATTGACGCGATTGCGCGCACCTATCTGGAGGTAGGCATCCGCCATATCGTCGCGCTGCGCGGTGATTTGCCGGGCGGGCAGCAGAAATACGTTCCGCATCCGGACGGTTATGCCTATGCCGCCGACCTTGTCGAAGGCCTGCGCCAAATTGCCGATTTCGATATCAGCGTTGCGGGTTATCCCGAAACGCATCCGGAAGCGCAAAGCGCAGAAGCCGACCTTGAAAACCTGCGCCGCAAGGTGGATGCAGGCGCAAGCCGTGTGATGACGCAATTTTTTATGGAGCCGGAAGATTTCTTGCGCTACCGCGACCGCGTGGCGGCGATGGGCGTTTCCGTGCCCGTTGTGCCGGGTATTCTGCCGATTACGAATGTGGATAGAACCGTATCTTTCGCCAAGGCCTGCGGCGCGAAAATCCCCGCATGGATGCCGACATTGTTCGAAGGGCTGGATGACCAGCCCAAAACCCGTCAACTTGTCGCGGCGACGGTGGCGGCTGAGCAATGCCGTGTGCTGTATGAACACGGCGTGCGTGATTTCCATTTCTATACGCTGAACCGCGCCGACCTGACACTCGCAATTTGCCACATGCTGGGCTTGCGTGCTGCACCCGCGCAGGACGTCAAGGCGAGGGCAGGCGGCGGCCTGTGATATAGGCCACAGCTTTTTTATTCTTGTTCGCGGCATCCGGCGCCGGTTTGCGAAACGGCTGCATCAACCTGTCATAGTTCTGGTCAAGGAAAGCCAGCGTTGCGCCCGTAATGCCCGCGACGTTAAGAGCGGTGGGGCCGATGCGCCCGCCCGCGCCCGGGCGTTCAGGGTATTTATACGCCGTCACGGTCATGTGGCCTGCAACAGGCACGCCGATAACGCTGATACCTTTGGATGCCGCGCCCTGCGCATCGACAAGCGAAAACCCGTTCGTGACTGCAACACCCGCCTTCGTCCAGTGCGGGGTGGCTTTACCGTTTTCCAGCAGATCGGCCCACAGCGGGTCGCGCACCACGGATTTTTTGGGGTCGAAGCTGACGCTATTGCCCATGCCCGAAAATACGAAATCATGCGTGCCGACGCGCGTGGCGGGCTGCGCCTTCAGGTTCAGGATGGAGGCAAGCTTTTCAATGAAATTTTCAGGCGCAGGCGATGGCGTATAGATGGTTTCCATCTTGCCGTTCACTTCGCGGATGCTTTGAATGCTGGCGGCGACAACCTGAACCCGTCCGCTGTTCATGGCCTGACGGACGCAGCGGCCAATATCCGGCGTCACGCCGACGCGGTTTGTGGTCAGCAGGACATCGTGTTTTGAAAACAGCTGCGCGAGCTGTTGTTTCGGGAATTTTTCGGCAACCTGCGGCACGAAACGCTCCCAGTAGGTGATGATTTCTTCGGATGTATATCCCGCGCGCGTCAGTTGCTTGAATTCCTTGACGATGGATTTGACAAGGCCGGGCACTGTCGTCGCCTGCATAAACGCGGGCGGCGTTTTGGTGAAGGGGAGTTCGGATTCCGGACGCGGCTCCCCACGCAGGCGGCTCGCCATATATTCTTCGACGGGGGTGTCTTCGTAAGGCTTATGCATCAGCGCGCGGCGGGACATCATGGTGATTTTGCCTTCGTGGCCGCTGTGGATAAGCCTTGCGGCGATGTCCATGGAGGTCAGGCCGGTGCCGATAATCAGCACATCGCTGTTTTTGTGTTTGCACACATGCGCGAAGAAATCATTCGCGGATTTTGAATAAGGCGTTTCGATGAAACGCGGGCTGTTCGCGGCAGCTGCAGCGAATTTGGGCGCCAGCGCATCTTGAAAACCGGTGGCCAGTACAACGTGCGCGCATTTAATTTTCTCGCCGCCATCCAGTGTAATGGTGGTGTGGTTTTTATGTTCGGCGACTTTGGTTGCCTGTGCCATGACATAGCTGACGCGCGCCTTGCTGCCGGCTTTTTCAATCGCAAGGCCGACCAGATGTTGCAGGTAATCGCCGTACAGCTGGCGCGGCGGGTTGGTCAGGCATACAGACATGTCCGGATTTTTCTTGGACAAATCCTGAATGTATTCAACAAAAGTCGGAAAGCCCGCGGGCTGCATACCGGCAGGGAACGGGTTGACGCGTTTCGCGCCGATGTTCAGGTTATGCTTTTTATATTCAGGCGCTTTGCCGTAGGCGAGGCCGGCGTGTTTTTGTTCTTCCTTGCGCTCGACCAGACGGATATCGACGGGCGATGTAATCGTTGCGTCATCGGCGATGCGCAGCAGGGTGTGCAAAAGAACAGATGTGCCCGCAAAACCGCAGCCGACGATAACAAAGGGCTCGCTGGCCGTTGAAAAGGAGCTTTTGGGCGACTTGGGCATCGGCGATGCGTCCTTAGAAAATATGGATTTGATGAAAACCTAAGAGAATTTACAGGAATTTATTAACATAATCAATAGAAATAAGGGGGTACCAACACGAATTTTGCCGGAAATTCGGGGTAAAACCAGCCCGTTAATTGTTTTTCGGGCCGTCCTTGCGGCCGGCGTCGTATGCCTTGCGCCATGCCGCGCGCTGGTCGTCGTATTCACGCAAAAACGCGGTTATCGTATCCGGTACGGCGGGGCGGGGCGTCTGCACAATCATTTCCTGCAAGGTACGCAGGCCGCTGTCTGAATCATCAATCCGGCGGTAGGTTTCCACCGCTTTGTCCACGCGCTGGCGGAACAGGGTTTCGTTTTGCGCGAAATCGCCTTCGCCGCGGTTCATCAGGTCATAAAGCCCTTCGGCATGCAAAACGTAGCAGGTGATTTTGCATTGCAGGACGAAGGATTCAAATTTCTCCGTCTCCACGCCGTAAGCTTTCAGCTGCCGCACGGCCGCGCCCGCAAGCCGCAGGGCGTCGAGTGCATCGTCAATCAGCCCGCCTTGGCCAAGTTCATGATATTTTTCGCAGTATGTCTGCATACTGTCGTGCGCGCGGTGTACCTGCTGGGCGAAACGGTCGAGGATATCCAGCACCCGCAGTTCGGCCAGTTTGTCATCCATGCTATGCACATGGGCGGCGCGGGTGAACTGGTCGAACAGGAAATGCGTCTGCGGTGCCTTGCTGGCGGGACCGTTGTTGTCGAACTCGTTTTCGGGTCGTTTCAGGTTGCTATCGGCGCGGTCGATATCCGTCTGCACAAAACCGTTTTCAGATGCCGGCAGGACGCTGCGGTGCGGGCGGGCATGGGGTTGTCCTTTGGCGTCAAAGACATAACCTTCACGCTCGGCAAAGGCGCGGTAATGAACGAAGCCCATCGCCTCCGCATCCGGCTTCTGGGGGATATAATCTTCGGGGCGGCTTTGACAGTTTTTTTCAAACCGTATCAATTCATCCAGCGCGTCATTGAAATGGGCACGGGTTTTGATTTTTTGAACTTGCGTGCGCGTACGCTCGCGGCTGTTGCCGAACAAAAGCCCGCCGCCCGCAGGCTCCGTCACCGTGGTTGTTTTTTGAACCGTCCATGTTTTTTTGACGGGGTCGTCCAGATAGGCATCGAGGCGGATGTGATAGCTGCCGCGCGCATAGGCCTTGAGCCCGTAGGTAAGGGTCGCGCAGTGGCTGCCGAAAATAGGCTCCAGCGTTTTGCGCGTGCCATCACCGCCGGCGGGCGGAGCAGGGGGCATCGGGTCGTTTTTATCGGCCATCCGTCCGTTTCCTGATATAGGCGCGCGCGGTACATAAGTGCCGCTTGCCGAGGTTGTTGCGAGGGTTTTATTGGTATCAGACTCTCCCGTTATGGTCAATTTGTTGCAAAAATACGACCGATTGTTGCAAATATGATATATGTGAAATGCAAGAACGTCCTGTTTTCAAGCAGTTAACAAAATGTTTAAATCCTCCCTGTTTTGTTAACTGATTATGAATACTTATAAGATAAAATATAATTATATCAACGAGTTATATTTCTCGTGAGTCTATGGTTTCTTAACGTTTCGGGGGGTTACGGATATGACCGACATGACAGACATCTCGATACCGTCTTCCGACGTTGCAAAGACTGTGTCGGAAAACAAGGTCTCGGTCATCACCGTCAACTTCAAAGACGGTGATGTCATCGAACGCGCACAGCATGATGCCGAAGGCGGCATTCCCAAACTGCTGCGGGAGCT
>DDBY01000197.1:0-2481 GCA_002334985.1 Micavibrio sp. UBA2020 | reverse complement strand
CTTGATGACCTGAAAGACGACCTCAAAAACCACATCTTCAGGGATATGGAGGAGGAAGAGGCCTAAGCCCTATCCGCTTACGCTAGCTATGTGGTTTGGCGGCGGGCTTGGTTTTGCGCATATCGTTGAGGTACTCAACCATGCGGCGGCCGATTTCACGCGGCCCCGTCAGGGCGAGGTCTGCATTCTGCTCGTAGAAATAGTCCATTTCCTCGTCGTTATGGGCGCGGACAAGGATGCGCAGGTTCGGGTTGAGGATTTTGGCTTCCTCTACAATCCGGCGGGCGGCAAAGGGGTCGGGTATGGCGACGGCCAGGGCGACGGCTTTGGAAATGGCGGCTTCCTGCAATGTTTCGGGATGCGTTGCGTCGCCTGCAATCGCGTGCAGCCCGCGCTCGCGCAGGGCATCTACCTTTTCACGGTTGCTGTCGATGATAACAAGGTCGATATGCGCTTCCTGCACGTTCTGGCTGATATGCACGCCCACCTTGCCGTAGCCGACAAGGATAACGGTATCTTTCAGCGTGACTTTTTCATTGCGGGTCAGCTGTGACAGGTCTGCTTCGGGGCTGATGTTGAAAATAGACGACAGGCGCGCGCTGCGGCCGGAATATTCGTAGATGGCGCGCGAAAAGCGGAAGGCCAGCGGATTGAGCGCGATGGAAACCAGCGCCCCAGCCAGAACAAGGTCGCGGCCGCTTTCAGGTAGCAGGTTATAAACAACGCCCAGCCCGACAAGGATGAACGAAAATTCCCCGATTTGCGCAAGGCTGGCCGAAACCAGCAAGCCCGTTTTCATCGGGTATTTGAACAGAATGACAATAAGAAACGCCGCCAGTGATTTGCCGACCATGATAATAAGCGATGTCAAAACCACGTTGAGCGGCTGGGTGACAAGAACTTTGGGGTCGAACAGCATGCCGACAGCGACAAAAAAGACGACGGCGAAGGCATCCTGAAACGGCAGCGCACGGTCGGCCGCTTCGTGGTTGAGGTCGGATTCCCGTATCATCATGCCTGCGAAAAACGCCCCAAGGGCAAGGGAAATATCAAAAAGCTTGGACGCGGCAAAGGCAACGCCCAGTGCCGCGACGAAAACCGCCAGCGTAAAAAGCTCGCGCGATCGGGTTTGCGCAACCACCCCCAAAAGCCAGGGCAGCAGGCGTTTGCCGCCGAAAAACATGACGGCAATAAACAAGGCAACCTTGCCAAGCGCGGCCAGCAGCGAAAGGGCGAGGCTTGTTTCGGCCGCGGCGGCGCCTTCCGCGGGCGCGACGGTGGCGGCGAGGGCAGGGACAAGGACGAGGGCGAGAACCATCGCCAAATCCTCTACAATCAGCCAGCCGATGGCGATGCGCCCGTTCATGGATTGCAAAAGATTGTGCTCTTCCAGCGCGCGCAAAAGCACGACGGTGCTGGCAACCGATAGCGCAAGGCCGAACATCAAGCCGCTATGCAGGGGCCAATCCCATACATAATAGGCAAGGCCGGCACCCATCAGAATGGCCGCGCCCATCTGCACAATCGCCCCGGGCAGGGCGATTTTTTTCACCTCCATCAAATCCTTGGTCGAAAAATGCAGACCGACACCGAACATCAGAAGCACGATGCCTATCTCTGATAATTCCTCGGCGATTTTGATGTTGCCCACAAATCCGGGGGTATAGGGGCCGATAACGATGCCCGCCAGCAGATATCCGACGATAGGGGGGATACGCAGCTTGGCCGCTGTCAGGCCGAACAAGAAGGCAAGGCTCAGACCTGTCGCCAAAGTCGAAATGAGCGGTAGGTCGTGCGTAACGGCCATGCGTTTCCTATTTCCTTAAGGTTGAGTGAGGTCAGCCCCCGACAATTTCGCATATCGTATCAGAAGATAAAAGCTAAACTTAAAGTTGTCGATTTCAATATCGCCGCGTCATTGCGGATATGCCATACTTTGCGGCGGAGGGCTGCCACATGACATATTCCGAAGATGATATCAAAGCGCGCGCCGAAGCGATTGTCGAAATGGCGCTGAAAGCCGGCAAAGACAGCGCCGTTGCCGAAGCGCTGGCCGGGCAGCTGTTGACGCAGGAAGCGCACAAACACCCTCTGATGTATTTTTTCGCTGCCGAAGCGCTGATGGCCGGAAAACATATCGAGCCCGCTGTGCGTGCATGGCATCTGTTTATTGAGTTTCTGGAAGAATACGCGCAGGCCTGCCAGCAGGATACTGTTTTGTATGCCGATAGCGTGGCTGCGCTGCAAAGTTTTCTGGTCATTTTCGCGCCGGATGACGAAGCCTTGCTGGACTACGAAATTTTCTCCGACAAGATAAACGCTTCGATTGACTACTTCGACGAGGTGACCATCGGCGACCGCCCTGCGGAGCGTATGCGCAGCGACCAGCTGCTTATGGGTGACCGCGCGATGGAGCGCGGGGAAGTCGAACTGGCCGTGCGGTTTTATAAACAGGCCGCGGACGAGGGACGCGAAGACGGC
>DDBY01000074.1 GCA_002334985.1 Micavibrio sp. UBA2020 | reverse complement strand
GGCGGGGCGATATTGTCGCGCATCAGACGTTCAAGGTCGCGCGTGATAAGCAGCGAGGGGCCGAGCGCGAAGTAGGAGGTTTCCGGCGGCGGCTGCATACCTGCGCGCAGTTCTTCTTTTTGCAGCATCATCAGGCGGTTTTCATCGGTGGGCACAGCCATGCAAATGCGTTTGGTTTCACCGACGGCGATTTCCCCCAGCCCTTGCTGGTTGTTGATAACGTTTTTGGTTTGCGTATGCACATCGCGCATAATCAGGCACAGGTTCGACACATGGTTGACCAGATACATGGGCGCACCGCCGTGCACGGGGTCAACGGCTTTTTCGGTGGACATCGCGCCGCCGCCGCCGCGTTCGACCAGATGGTCGATATCGACGTTATAACTGATGCCCTCTTTATTTGTGGGGCCCAGACCGCGGCGCATGCAATCCAGCGCGTAATCGCAAAGCCCTGCCGCGCGCAGTTCTTTTTCCTGCGTCGCGGCCAGATGGCGGTAAAACGCGGGCTCGGCCCGTTCCTGAAATTCCAGCCAGACGGCGTCGTTTTGCTCTTTGGCGATGCGGGTGTAGTCGGTGGTGATGATTTGCATACCGGCAGGCATTTCGGCCATGCGCTCGATAACGGTGCTGAGCTTGGCCTGTTTACCCTCGGCCAGTTTCAGCATCACATCGGCGAAGCCTTGCTGTTCGAACATCGCTGCGCTGCGCTGCGCCAGTTTTTGCTGCTGTCCGTCGCCAAGCGCGGCGAAGGCCGCATCAAATTTTTCGCCGGAGAGGCCTTTCTCCGCCCATATTTCCCGCAGGATAACGGGCGGCTGCATGGCCGCCAGCGTTTGCAAGGTTTCCGGGCGTTGATGGAGATTGGCGGGCGTCGCCGCTTTGGGCGCGAGCAGGGAGGCCTGATATTCCGTCTGCATCCCCTCGGTCGGCGTGGTGGCCACACCGACGGCCAGCGCGGCCGCCACGGCAAGGCGGCGGCGGGCAGAATTATTAAACGCATCTTTGGTACGTTCGGCCATGTGGCCAATTTACCGTAAGCGTATTAATATTTCATTAATGTCTGGACAATCCCTTGTTATCAAGGGGCTGCGGGCGTGCCGCCGGTGCCGTAATGCACGGCCAGCACAATCGCGACCGATACCGCAAGTCCGACCATCATCTTGAGGAAATCCTTGCCGATAATCGGGAATACATAGCCGAGTTTATAGGCCGGATTGGCCGTGGCGATAGCGAGTTCGCGGCCACACAAAACCCCGACAAAAACCCACGTCGTAGACATCGGCAAATCGTTCAGTTCCTTGAAGAACAAAAGGATAAGCGCATAGACGATATCGATGATGGTGGCGGAGCGGATAAAGCGCGAGCCTGTTTTTTCAAGAATGATTTTTTGTATTTTGCCGCCGTGGTTTTTGAAAATGCAGGCCAGCCAGCCGCACAAAATCGCAATCGCGCCCAAAAGCATCCAGAACGGCAGCTGACGGGGCAGGAAAACGGCGATATTCGCCATGTCATGCGTCAGCCATGTGAACCAGAGAAAGCCTGTCGCCATCCATTGCGCCACACGCCACTGCGTGCGGTGTTCGCGCTTCACGGTATTGAATTTCTCGTTGATAAAGCGCGACAGCACTATCCAGATGGCATAGGCCGATGCCGCCGCAACGGCATAACCGACGAAGCTTTTGACCAGCATGTCTTGCAAAACAACGCCGGTTGCAAAGGTGGAGAGAACAAGAAAAGTGGTCGAAACCGGAATGCCGAAGCGCGTCAAAAGCAAAAGCCCCAGCGGCGCGGCCGCGTGATACCACTCAACCTTCATTTCGGGGATGCGGTTCAGGCGGCCAAATGAAATATCGCCGTCATGCGCGACCCATCCATAAATGAGCGTGGCCGCCAGCACAGATGCCGCGGCAAGCCAAAGCCAGTACCATTTGACGATGCGGGTATTGGACGCGATAAACGTGCCGAGCGTCTGCACGGAATCATTGCCGATAACGGCATAGGCGGCCAGCATGAAGCCAATCAAGGCGTAGAGGTTGTGGATGTCCATGCGGAAATTCCTCTGCGTCGTGGATATAGCAGAGGGATAGCGCATTTTGCTGCGCTGCACCAGAGAAATCTTCCCTGATTATGAAAGCGGTTTAAGTTTGCGGCTTTGTGATAAAAAGCGCGAGGTAAGGGGCGTAAAAATAATCGTCCAATTGCTGTGGCGTGGCCAATTGCGACGCGAGCGCATCAAGGGGGGCTGCGTCTTTTGTCAGCTCCATGGCGCCGGCATCGAGTTTTTGCAGGCGCAGGTTCAGCATACGCGGGCGTATCATTTTTAGCAAAACGTCCGAAGCCTGTAGCGGCAGCCAGAAAGCATAGCGTGCGATAATATTCGCGCTGCGCGCCACATGAAACGGAAAATGGCCAAGGAAACAGAACATGGTCAGGAAATAAGTGTCTTTTGTGTATAGCCGTTGCACGGTCTGCGCGGCGAGGGCTTCCTGCAATGCGGACGGCAGGTTCAATGCGCCTTCTGTTACGACCAGCGCGGATTTTCCGCCCACCCCTTGCGCGACCGCTGCGGTAACGATTTGCGGCGGCACCGTCGTTTCGTCGAAAACATAAAGCATGGGCATTTTCAGGCCGCGTGAAATACACATATTTTCAACGGCGCGGTAAAACCTGTCGCCGCTGTGCAGCGCCAGCGGGCTGGCACTGAAAATGGTGCCTATATTGTTGATGTCACGATAGATGAAATAGAGCGTCATGCCGCCCGCGAAAAAGAATATCTTCGCGAAAAAACGCAGCATGCGGGTTTGCATCTTGGGCTCTGTTATCATTTGCGCAAGCGTGATGCCGCTGTCGGGCACCAGCGATACGGGCACAGCCACCATCAAAAAAAGCGTCAGCGCAAAAATACCCATCGCCGCGATGAAGAATATGCACATCGCCCCCGATTTCAGCCGGTTGTTCCATTGCAGGCGGGCAATATTGTCGGGAAGGGGCACGGCGGTCATGGCAATCCTTTATACGAGGTTTTATTTTTTGCGGGTCATGGAGCCCAGAAGCCCGCGCAAAATCTGCTGGCCAATTTGCCGGCCGATGGTCGAGCTGACGGAGCGCACCGTTGTTTTTACCATCGTATCCACAATGGTGTCTTTCGGGCGGCCGGGTTTGCCTGCGGGTTTTTCTGCCTTCGGTGCAGGACCGCGCGGCGGCGGGTTTGCAGGGGGTGGTGTTTGTGCCCGCCCGCCCCACGGGCTGCCTTGGGGCTGCGGTGCGGGGGCGTGTTGGTTTTGGCTTTCCTGCGCGGCTTTTTTCTGCTGCAGGGTTTCGTATGCGGAGAGGCGGTCAATCGCCGTTTCGTATTTTCCGGCAACAAGGCTGGTCACCATCATCTGCTGGCGTTCGTATGTTTGCAGCGGGCCGAGGCGGCTGTCGGGCAGGCGTACCTTCACACGCTCGACCACCGTGGGGGCGCCTGCCGCGTCCATGACCGATACCAAAGCTTCACCAACGCCCAGCGTGCCGATAACGCTGAAGGTGTCAAACGCCGGATTGGGGCGCAGTGATTCCGCCGCGGCCTTGACCTTTTTCTGCTCCGCCGGCGTAAAGGCGCGCAGCGCATGCTGTACACGGTTGCCCAGCTGCCCTTGCACGTCTTCGGGGATGTCGGCAGGGTTTTGCGTGACGTAATAAACGCCGATGCCTTTGGAGCGTATCAGGCGCATGACTTGCCCGACTTTTTCAATCAACGCCTTGGGCGCACTGTCGAACATCAAATGGGCTTCGTCAAAAAATACGACCAGCTTGGGCACCGGCAGGTCGCCGGCTTCGGGCATTTGTTCGAACAGCTCCGACAGCAGCCAGAGCAGGAAACAGCCGTAGAGTTTCGGTTTCTGCATCAGCTCCGCCGCGTGCAGCACGCTGATATAGCCTTTTCCGTCGGGCGTGGTGCGCATCAGGTCGGCAAGCTCTATCGCAGGTTCGCCGAAAAACGTATCGGCGCCTTCGTTTTCCAGCGACAGCAAACTGCGCTGTATCGCCGCGACGGACGCGGTAGAGACGAGGCCGTATGTGGCGCTTATTTCCTTGGCGTTGTCGGCAAGGTGTTGCAGCATCGCGCGCAGGTCTTTGAAGTCAATCAGCAGAAGGCCGCTGTCATCTGCGACTTTGAAGCAAAGCTCCAGCACGCCGCGCTGTGCATCGCTGAGGTCCAGAAGCTCCCCCATCAGCACGGGGCCGAATTCGGATACGGTGATGCGCACAGGGTGGCCGCCTTTGCCTGCCAAATCCCAAAACAGACAGGGCGGGCTGACCAGTCCCGCCGCCTTGGGCAGGGCAATACCCGAAAGGTCGCCTTTGACATCCGTCACAAAAACCGGAATGCCCGCGCGCGCCATATTTTCGGCCAGCGTTTGCAGCGTAACGGTTTTGCCTGTGCCTGTCGCGCCTGTAACCAGTCCGTGGCGGTTGATGCGTTTCAACACCAGTCCGGGGGCAGGTGCGCCCTCCGTGCCATCGGCGAAAATCAGGGCATTGCCGGTTTGTGGGGCGGCAGGCTGTGGCGGGACGGGCTGTGACATGGGCGCTCCTCGTATCCTCTAAAAAACAGATGAATTTGAGATTAAGCCCCTGCATGGGTATCCGCAAGAACGGTGTACTTTTCCGCGATGCAGCATACGCATGAATTCAAACTGATAGCGGGAAGGTGTTTATATTTTCATAAAATATGATAAAATTGTAGGAATACGTCCATAACCCTTTGCAGTGCAGCAGGGGGCTGGATATACTTATCCACACAATAAAAAAATCATCCTGAAGACATTTTCAACTTCTGTTATTTGAAAGCGCCGGCCATTGGTAAACCCATTGCCCGATTTGAACCCCGAAACCGAGCAGCGGATTGAACGTATCCGCAGCTTCAACCGTATGTATATGCATCGCATCGGGGTGCTGGCGGAAAAAATCTTCGGCAGCTCGTATTCTCTGGCGCAGGTGCGCGTGCTGAATGAGCTGAGCTTCAGAAAATCTGTGACGGCCAGCATCCTCTGCCGCGACCTGCGTATGGACGGCGGATATATCAGCCGTATTTTGCAAGGCTTCGAGCGCGAGGGGCTGATTACCAAAGAGCGCTCCAAAAGCGACGGCCGCCAGCGTACCATTCGCCTGACGCGCAAGGGGCAAAAAGTCGGTGAAAGTGTGTCGGCCGAAGCCAACCGCAAGGTGCAGGAGATGCTCTCACCCGTTTCTTTGCAAGACCAGATGCGTCTGGTCGAGGCGATGAACGTTATTGATGAAATACTCAACGCGAATATCAACGCCGCCGTGCTGGAGGGCAGCACATGGGTGCTGCGTCCGCACCGCCCCGGCGATATGGGGCTGATTATCCATTCGCACGCAGTTCAATTTGCCGAAGATTATGGCTGGAACGAAGAATTCGAAGCCCTCGTCGCCGAAAAAACCGCCGAATTCATCCGCAATTTCGACCCCGCGCGCGAGCGCTGCTGGCTGGCGGAACATCAGGGGCGCATGGTGGGCTCGCTTTGCCTTGTGCGCGTGAAAGAAGACGTGGCGGAGCTGCGTCTGCCCTTCGTCACGTCCGAAGCGCGTAACCTCGGTATCGGCAAATCCATGCTGGCCGAAGCTGTCCGCTTTGCGCGTCATGCCGGATACAAAAAAATCACCATGTGGACCGAAAGCATCCATGAACACGCCCGCGACCTTTTCGAAGACGCCGGCCTGCACATCGCACGCGAAATCCAGCACCACCGCTTCGGCAAAGACCTCACCGGCCAGCACTGGGAAATGGATTTGTAATTCTGTTTACAGTCAGCTTATCCGCATCGCGGCTGCAGGTTTTGCGGGCGGGCGGGGGCTGGCTTCGGGGGCTTTCAGCTTGTCTTTGACCGGTTTGTACTGTTCCTGCAAATAGCCGACATTGATTTTGCTGATATCGAAATGCGGGTCGATAAGTGTGCCGCCGGAGGCTGCATTGAAAAACCCAGCCGCGCTCAGGAACATATTTACCGCCAGCTGCATATCCGGGTCATTCGCTGGCACGCCTTGCTTTTTCAGTGCAGCAGCCAGATAGACGTAGCGGTTGCCGCGCGACATGTCTTCGGGAAAGGCGTCGCTGTTCATGGTGGCGGCATCGCCGAGAACTTTGTGCAGACGTTGCAGCGCCGCTTCGTCGCGGTACGCGTGATAGGGCGTCTGGTAGGGGCGCATCAGTGCGCCGCTGGTGGTATGCGATGTGCCGCCGCCCAGCACGCTCGACATCGTACGGCTGTGCGTGATGATGGCGCGCACTTCTGCCAGAAGCTCCGGTTTGTTACCGCGCGCGGCCAGAACGTCGAAAGCATAGCGGTCGGCATCGGATTCATTCAGCGACACGGCCACGTCCTTGCCTTGGTCGCCGTGGCGTGCTTCGTGCAGCATGATGTATTCGAACAGGGTTTTTTCCAGTTGCGCCACCGGATGCTTGAACTTGATATGTTCGGGGCTGACGCGGCCGAAATCGCTGATGAAATCGGCAAGGTTAACGGCCTTGGGCGGGCGGATGAAAACTTCACGCTCCGCATGCGGGGCGTTGTTCGCCAGAGAATACGCGTCGATGGGATGCGGGAAAATCAAATCCATACCGCCTTTGAACAGCAGGCTGTAATAGACAATCGGCGTCGTGATAGCTTTGTCAAAGCCCTTGCTGAACGCGCCGCTTTGTTCGTTGCCGTCGATTTCCTGCCAGGTGATTTTGACGCCCTGACCGGCAAGGTGGAAGGGGTAAAGCGGATTCCAGCGGTCATAAACGCGCGTGTTTTGCGCATGGAAATGGGTTTTAAGGTCGGCGGCGTGGCCTTGTTCGTACATGAACTGGTTGAACGGCGTGCTGACGGTATCGGGTGCGTAATGCGTGCCTGCGGAAATGGCGGCGGCCGCAACGCTGGTCATGAGGAAACGTTTCAGGAAGCGGCGGCGGCGCGATTTGATAACCGCCTTTTGCACGCGTTTGTCGTTGTAGATGGCGGCGGGCACGGGCGCAGGCTTCGCTTTGCGGCGGAAAATATTGCGCAGGCGTTCGGTGAATTTTTTCTTCTCCGGTTTTTCTTGCGTCGGCTCGCTCATGCTTCGGTTCCTGCGTTGGAATGGATGGGTAACATATTAGTGGAATCGGGGGAGGCTGTCAATTTACATAAATAAAATATTTATGTTTGAAATCAACG
>DDBY01000084.1 GCA_002334985.1 Micavibrio sp. UBA2020 | reverse complement strand
CGGCGTCGAGGTTTGCCTGGTGGTCGGCGGCGGCAATATCTTCCGCGGTGTTTCCGGCGCGGCTGTGGGCATGGACCGCTCGGCGGCCGATTACATGGGCATGCTGGCAACCGTTATCAATTCCCTCGCGCTGCAAAATGCGCTTGAAAAACTCGGCGTCAGCACGCGCGTACAATCCGCCATTCCGATGTCCAGCGTGTGCGAACCCTATATCCGCCGCAAGGCCGTGCGCCACATGGAAAAAGGCCGCGTGGTCATTTTCGCCGCCGGTACCGGCAACCCGTTTTTCACCACCGACACCGCCGCGGCGCTGCGCGCATCCGAAATGGGTTGCGATGCGCTGCTCAAAGGCACCAAGGTCGATGGCGTCTATACCGCCGACCCCATCAAAGTACCGACCGCGAAAAAATTCGACAAGCTGACCTATCTGGAAGTGCTGTCGAACGATTTGGGCGTCATGGATGCTTCCGCCATTTCGCTGGCGCGTGAAAACAATATTCCCGTCATCGTTTTCTCCATCAAGCAACCGGGCGCTTTTGCCGAGCTGATGCAGGGACGTGGCGCATACACCATCGTAGCAAAAGAGGTTCAAAATGGATAACATCGACATGAACGACCTTGAACGCCGCATGCAAGGCGCGTTCGACTCCCTCAGCAAAGAATTCGCAGGCCTGCGCACCGGCCGCGCTTCCGTCAACCTGCTCGACCCCGTTGTGGTCGAAGTTTACGGCGCCAAAATGCCCCTGAACCAAGTCGCGTCCGTCGCCGTGGCCGAACCGCGCCTGCTGACCGTGCAAGTCTGGGATGCCAACAACACGAAATCCGTTGAAAAGGCGATTGCCAACGCAGGCCTCGGCCTTAACCCGCAGCCGGCTGGCACGCTCATCCGCGTACCGCTGCCGGGTCTGACCGAAGAGCGCCGCGTGGAGCTGGTGAAAGTCGCCGCCAAATACGCCGAAGCCGGCCGCGTTGCCGTGCGCAACATCCGCCGCGAGGGTATGGATACCGTCAAGAAACTGCAAAAAGACGGCAAGATGTCCGAAGACGAGCAGAAGAAAAACGAAGAGCGTATCCAGAAAATGACCGACACCTGGGTCAAGAAAATCGACGACGCGCTCGCCCACAAAGAACAAGAAATCAAACAGGTATAAGCCGGAGAGGGCTTTCGCGATGTCCCAGCCGGACACCACCGCCGCATTGCCGCGCCACGTCGCCATTATCATGGACGGGAACGGCCGCTGGGCGGCGGCGCGCGGACTGAGCCGTATCGAAGGCCACAAAAAAGGCGCCGAAGCCGCACAGCGTGCCGTCGAGGCCGCGCGCGAGCTTGGTATCCGCTATATCACCCTGTTTGGCTTTTCATCCGAAAACTGGAACCGCCCGACGGCGGAGGTGGAAGGGCTGATGGCGCTTTTGCGCTATTACCTCAAAAAAGAAACCGATGCGCTGCATAAATCAGGCGCGCGTTTGCGCGTCATCGGCGACCGCAGCCGCTTGCCCAAAGACATCGTGGAGATGATAGAGCAGGCGGAGAGCATCACCGGCGGCAACGATGGTTTAACGGTCGTTATCGCGCTGAGCTATGGCGGGCGGCAGGATATTGTTTTCGCCGCGCGCGAAGTGGCCAAGGCCGCAGCCGCAGGCAAAATCGCGCCTGAAAAAATCAGCGAGGATATTTTCGCAAGCTATCTGATGACAGCGGATATTCCCGACCCCGATTTGATGATACGCACCAGCGGCGAAAGCCGTATCAGCAATTTCCTGCTGTGGCAGCTGGCCTATGCGGAGATGTTTTTTACGAATACCCTCTGGCCTGATTTCAGCCGCGTCGATATGGAAGCCGCGCTGGCGTGTTTCGCCAACCGCGAGCGACGCTATGGCGGGTTGCCGCCGTGCAAAACTGGACAAAGCGCCTGAGTTCCTCTCGGGCTTTACATGCAAGGAATAAAAGCATGACCACAGATGCAACCCCCGCAAATGCCGCCGAGGCAAAACCGCCCGTAAACAGCTCGCTGAAAGAACGCGCCAAAGGCGCCTTGATGTTCGCGCCGCCCGTGCTGTTTATTATCTGGTGGGGCGGGGCGCCCTTCGCCTGGATGATGGCGGCGGCGGCCGGCATCGGCGCCTATGAATGGTCGCGCATGGTGATGACGGGAAAAGACAATGTGCCTGCACATCTGGTCACGCTGGCAACGTCATGCACGGCGCTGGCCGCGCTGGTCAGCTATATGGTGATGAACCCTGTGCTGGCGGCGCTGTTTCTGCTGGCGCTGTCGGTTCTGGTTTTCGCCTATAACTTTTCGCAAAACGGGCCGAAGCCGTGGCTGCTGATTTTCGGCATGCTTTACGTCGGCTTTGCGCTGTCGATGATGATATGGCTGCGCGACGGCGGGGCGCTGTCGGGGCTTTATCATTTCTGCACGCTGCTGTTTATCGTATGGGCGAGCGATATTTGCGCCTATTTCACCGGCCGCACGCTGGGCGGGCCGAAACTGGCGCCGTCTATCAGCCCCAAGAAAACATGGTCGGGCTTTTTTGGCAGCAGCGTCGGCGCGGGGCTTGTTGCCGCAGGCATGGCGGCGCCCTGGACTTTGTCGCTGCTGGGGCTGGAGGGCGTCACGCTGGGCGGTATGGGGCCGGTCGGCTATTTCGTTCTGGGTTTCGTGCTGGCGATGGTCGGGCAGGCGGGTGATTTGTTCATTTCGATTTTCAAACGCCATTTCGGCGTCAAGGATACGGGCGCGCTTATCCCCGGGCATGGCGGCATTCTTGACCGTATCGATGCGCTGATTTTGGTCGCCATTCTGTTCGGCGCGCTCAAGGCTGCGCTGGGATGAACCGCGCCGCCAGCCAGCCGGAGGCCAAGTCAGAGAGCGCAAAAGATGTGCGCCGCGTGAGTGTGCTGGGCTCCACCGGTTCTATCGGCAAAAGCACGGTCGATTTGCTGGCAGGGCACCGTGACCGGTTTACTGTCGAAGCGCTGACGGGGCACCGCAACGTGCAGCTGCTGGCGGAGCAGGCGAAGGCACTGGGCGCGAAGCTGGCCGTTATCGGCGATGCCGCGCTTTATGAAGAATTAAAATCTGCCCTTTCCGGAACAGGCATCGAAGCCGCCGCGGGTACGGATGCGGTGATTGAGGCCGCAAGCCGCCCTGCGGACTGGCTGATGGCCGCGATTGTCGGCACTGCAGGCCTGCGCCCGACGCTGGCGGCGATTGCGCAGGGCACGGCGGTGGCGCTGGCCAATAAAGAATCTATCGTGGCAGCAGGCCCTTTGATGCTGGCGGCAGTCGAGGCCGCAGGCGCGACGCTGCTGCCGGTGGATAGTGAGCATAATGCGGTGTTTCAGGTTTTTGACCCCGCGCAGCGCGGCGGGGTTGCGCGGATTATCCTGACAGCCTCCGGTGGGCCTTTCCTGCGCAAATCGCGTGCGGCGCTGGCGACGATTACCCCGGCCGAAGCCGTGCGCCATCCCAACTGGTCGATGGGGGCGAAAATTTCCGTCGATAGCGCGACGATGATGAATAAATCTTTGGAAATCATCGAAGCGTCTTATCTTTTTAATCTGCCGGATGAAAAAGTGGACGCGGTTATTCACCCGCAATCTGTGGTTCACTCAATGGTTGAATATATCGATGGAAGTGTCTTGGCGCAGATGGGGGCGGCCGACATGCGCACCCCCATCGCCCATACGCTTGGCTGGCCGGAGAGGATTGCGACCACAGGGCAACGGCTTGACCTGTCGGGTATGCTGTCGATGCAGTTTGAACCCGTGGATACCGCGCGCTTTCCGGCAGTGGCACTGGCGCGGCAGGCGGTGCGGGCGGGGCTGGGGTATCCGGCGGTGCTGAACGCGGCTAACGAAGTCGCGGTCGAAGCGTTCCTGCGCGGTCAGCTTTCTTTCGATAAAATCGAAATTCTGGCCGAACAGGCCTTGCAAAGGGTTGATATAGGGCGCATATCAACGCTGGATGACATCATTGCACTGGATGCGGCAACGCGGACTATTGCCGAAAACAGTCTGCGGACGCTACAATAGAATAATAATATTTCTTTCGCGCGAGAGGGACGGCCAACATGGAATTATTGCTCGACATGCTGTCGGTGCCGGTCAAGTTTTTCAAAGACTACGGCGGACCGTTTATTCTGGTGCTCAGCCTTCTGGTCTTCGTGCACGAATGGGGACATTACATTGTCGCGCGTATGTGCGGCGTGAAGGTCGTCAGCTTTTCCATCGGCTTTGGCAAGGAATTGTTCGGCTGGACGGACAAGCGCGGCTGCCGCTGGAAATTCAGCCTCGTGCCCCTTGGCGGTTATGTGCAGATGTTCGGCGATACCGACCCCGCCAGCGCGCAGCACGACGATACCGTTAAAAATGCCGCAGACGACGCCCCCCGCCCCATGACGGCGGAGGAGCGCAAGGTTGCGTTTTTCGCGCAGCCTGTCGGCCGCCGCGCCGCGATTGTGATTGCAGGGCCTGCCATCAACTACATTTTCGCGATTTTCATTCTGGCTGGTCTTTATGTATTTCAAGGCCAGCCCTACATTCCGCCCGTTGCCGCAGGCATTGCCGAAGGCTATCCGGCGGAGCAGGCGGGCATGCGCCCCGACGACCTGATTGTCGCGATGAACGACACGGAAATCGTCAGCTTCAACGACCTGCGCAAGTTTATGGCCGTAAACCTCGACCAGCCGCTGAAAATGACCATCAAGCATTCGACCGCGCCTGGCGAGTGGAACAGCGCGCCCAAAACCGTCGATATCCAGCCGCGTCTGGAATATGAAACCGACCGTTTCGGCTTCCGCCACGCCACCGGCCGCCTTGGCATCGTCAGCCCCAAGGGCGCGATGGAAATGCGCGAGCATAATATTGCCAGCGCCTTCTGGTACGCGACATTGGAAACCGTCAACATCACCGCCGATACGCTGAAGGCGCTCGGCCAGATGGTGCTGGGTATCCGCAGCACGGACGAGCTGGGCGGTATCCTGCGCATCGGCGCCTATGCGGGCGATTTCGCGCAAAAGGGGCTCGTGGCCTTTATCACCTTCGCCGCGCTTTTGTCGGTGAACCTTGGTTTCATCAACCTGCTGCCGATTCCCATGCTCGATGGGGGGCATCTTTTGATGTATGCTATGGAAAAGATACGCGGCCGCCCCCTCAGCGATATGGTGCAGGAATACATGCTGCGCGTGGGTTTGCTGTTTTTGCTCTTTATTATGGTTTTTGCGACGTGGAATGACCTTGTGCAACTGAAGCTGGTGGACTACGTTAAGAGCCTGATTTCTTAATACAAAAAACAACAAACCTTAACGTACCTGTTACGTCACGAAGCGCACGACTGGATCATGAACACATTTCGCTCCCCGACACCGAAGATGCCGGCGATTTGCCGCACGGTCGCCTGTTTCGGCCTGTGGCTTTTTGTCATGCTGGCTGCGCCCACGCTTGCCCACGCGCAGGGCGCCGATACTATCCGGCAAATTAAAGTCGAAGGCACGCAGCGTATCGAGCCTGCAACGGTTTTGTCCTACATATCACTGCAGGCGGGTGACCGTTTTGATACCGTCAAGCTGAACCGTGCGCTGAAATCGCTTTTTGCGACGGGGCTGTTTGCCGACGTTTCGCTGTATCAGGAGGGGCGCGACCTTGTCGTCGTGGTGGTCGAAAACCCCATCATCAACGAAATCGCGTTTGAAGGTAACGAGAAGATTAAAAAAGACGCGCTGATGGCCGAGGTGCAGCTGCGCCCGCGCACCGTTCTGACGCGCACCAAGGTGCAGGCCGATGTGGCGCGCCTGCAGGAAATGTACCGCCTGAGCGGCCGTTTTTCCGCCAG
>DDBY01000221.1:5832-13145 GCA_002334985.1 Micavibrio sp. UBA2020 | reverse complement strand
TTGGCGGGTTTTTCTTTTTTAAACGGTTGATAAAGTTCATTTTAACCAAATATTACCAGAATATGTTAAAATTCACTGTGCATCGGATTCACGGGGATTTATGGGCATTTTAGGACGCATATTCGGCCAGTCGGCGCGGAAAAACTTCTTTCCGCCCCCGCCCGCCGACGCCCCGCCGCAGCCGGAGGGCTATTGGAACATCATCGTCGATGAAAACGGCGAGCGCGTGACCGACCGCCCCGCCGCTGCCACAGATTTTATCGCCCGCCGCCCCGTTGAATATATCGACGGCGGCACGGAGCCCGCCTTTAAAAAAGACCCGCGCCAGAACGAAACCCAAAACGCGCAGGCGATGGTCGATTACGAAATCCGCAGCAGTAAAAACCGCGAGCATTTGCAAAAAGCCGTATTCCTGCTGTCGCAGACAGATGACGGCGTACGGCTTTTGCAAAAAGCGAAGGAAATGAAATTCACGCTGGTCTTCGACAGTGAATCCTGCGCCGAAATGAACGCCGTTGGGCTGTGCGATTACGCGAACAAGAAAATTCCGCTGGCCGAGGGGCGCAGCGCAGCCGAAGTCGCCCTGACGCTGAAACATGAACTGCAACACATGGAAGACATCAGCCGCGGCATGGCATACGACCTCAGCGATACGCCGCGCAACGCCATATTGGTCAACCGCGCACTCGAAGGTAACGCCCGTGTATCCGAAGCCGTCGCGGCGGCAGAGGCCATGATGGGCTCCCCCCACGGTCCTGCGCGGCAATTCCGCACCGCTGCACTTTTCAACTGCATGTGGAATAAAAATCCGGAAATCGCCAAAGAAGCCGATGCCGCCATGCCCGATGCGGCGGCGGGAAAATGGACACAATTCGCGGCCAAAGTGCTGCCCGCCTATTTCCGCGAAACAGCCACGCTCGCCTATTACGATAACAATTACTACAAATACATCGACAAATTCGTGCCCGATGTATCGAACTCCATCCAACAGGCCAAAGACGGCGATTACCAGCACCGTGCCGCACATCAACGCCGTGTAGAGCAGACAAAATCAAATGCCAACACGTTGTTCACGCACGACCGCTGGACACCGGAAAAACTCGCATCCTTGCTGACTATCCGCGGCTTGCCCTATATGCAGGATATGGGCAAGAAAGGCTTTTCACTGGCCAGCGACGCCGCCGTGGCGCTGACAGAAAAAGCGCCCGCGCTATTTGAAAAACTGAAAAAGAATATTCAGGCCGTATTGCCCGAAAGCGACAAACCCGCGCAGCTCGACTTGCCTGTGGCAAAAGTGGAAAAACCAGCCGTTCCTGCTGCGAACCCTTATGCCCGCCACGCCTCGAAGCTGGAGCCTGAAACGGAATTCGCCGTCATTCGTCTGCCGAACCGTGTGGATGGCAGCAAACTTACAAACGGCATGCGTTCCCACGAAAGCACGACGCAGCTGTTCGGCGACATCATGAAAAATATGAATACCGGCGGCACCCAAACCGACCGTATTAATTACAGCGTCGGCCAATACCTGCACCATAACCGGGGCGTCGCCAATGTGCGCGGCCTTGTCGGCAATTTGCTGCAAGCGGGATTGATAGCCCCCCTTGGTGCGTTTCCCGAGGAATATACATTCGACCTTTGCAAACGCGTGATGCTGAGCGTACGCGAACACAACGGCCGCCCCGCCGATGTCAGCCCGCATGAGCTCAAGCTTCTCGACCACTGGCAGCAAATGAAAGACAAAGGCCTCGACCCCATGTGGATTGACGCGCCTAACAAACAGGCATCATGGGTCGCGCGGCCGACACATCACAAAGACGTTTATGCGGAGATGCTGCTTTCAGCGCTCAAAGACAACCGCGCGGCGACCCAAACGCTTGCAACCGCGCAAAGCCGCCCCGCCGCAGGCGCAAAATAAAACCCTGTTTTTAAAAGGAATTTTTTATCAGCGCCGCTGATAATTTTGCGCTATTCTGTGGGCAGAGTCGCCCGCGCCCCCGCAGCGCCGCGACGGGAGAAACGCAATGAAACAAAACCGCCCCAAACATATCCTTTTCGTCTGCCTGCTGCTGGCGGTATGCGCCTTTGGCCTTTCCGTTCAAGGCCGCAGCGCGCTTGGCTCCGGCAATTACGGCGCCCTGCCCGTATGCGAAATCCGCGGCACGGTCGAGGATGTAAAGACCGTTAAAACGGCACATATTCCCTCGCCTCTTGATGAAGGCGAAACGCATATCTCGGTGCAAATAGAAGACCGCAAGGCGCGCTATGGCGACAGCATCCCCTGCACGCGCCTGACGCTCAGCGAAGAAACCCGTACCTATAAACTATGCAGCCAGAGCGCGCTGGCGCCCGGCGACAAAATCGGCGGCACCGAAGCCTCCGCCACAGGCCCCAAATCGCCGGTGGGCTGCCTGTTCGACCTTGTGGTTCTGTCGCATAACAACTGACACATAAAAATAATGAAATCGGCTTCGCGCTGGCGTAGGATGCGCAGCGGAGGATATACCCATGACCGCATTCGTTGTTGCCGCGCTTTATAAATTCGCCACGATTGAAAATATCGAACAGGTGCAGTCCGAATTGCGCCGCGTTTGCGATGAAAACGGCATTTGCGGGACGTTGCTGATTGCACACGAAGGCATCAACGGCACGGTTGCCGGCAGCCGCAGCGGCATCGATGCGCTGCTCCACCACATCCGCCGTTACCCGGGATTGCAGGATTTGGAACATAAGGAATCTTTCGCAAGCGAGCAGCCGTTTTACCGCATGAAAGTGCGCCTGAAAAAAGAAATCGTCACCATCGGCCTGCCGGACGTTGACCCGAATGAAATCGTCGGCACATACGTCTCGCCGCAGAAATGGAACGATGTGATTTCAGACCCCGATACCGTGGTCATCGACACGCGCAACGATTACGAGATTAAAATCGGCACGTTCAAAAACGCGGTCAATCCGGAAACCGAAAGCTTCCGCGCGTTTCCGGACTATGTGCAAAAAAATCTCGACCCTGCCAAAAATAAAAAAGTGGCCATGTTCTGCACGGGTGGCATACGCTGCGAAAAGGCTTCGGCTTACATGAAAAAACTCGGCTTTGAGGAAGTCTATCACCTCAAAGGCGGCATCCTGAAATATCTGGAAGAAATGCCCGAAGACAAAAGCCTGTGGCAGGGCGAATGTTTTGTTTTCGACCAGCGCGTCGCGGTCAAACACGGCCTCGCCGAGGGCAGTTATATTCTCTGCCCGTCCTGCCGCCACCCTGTGGGGCCGGAAGATTTGAAAAGCGAAAAATACATCGAAGGCATCGCCTGCCCCCATTGCCACGACAGCCTGAGCGCGGAGCGCAAGGCACGCTCGGCAGAGCGGCAAAAGCAAATCGCGCTGGCCGAAGCGCGCGGGGAAAAACATATCGGCGCCGCCTATACGCCCGAAGGGGGCGAGGAATAAACCCCTAGCCTATCCACCCCGCGCGGATAACCAGCAAAGAGCCCGCAGCGACAAAAAACCACAGCAAAACGCCGAGCAGCATCGGCCGCCAGCCGACGGATTTTAGCGCCGCCAGCGTGACCGTGCTGCCAATCAAAAACAGCGTCAGGCACATGCCGCGCCGCGCCGCGAATTGCACGGCATCCGCCGCCCCCGCCAGCGCGGGGATGAATGTGAAAGCCGCCGATACGGCGATAAAGCCCAGAATAAACCACGGAATTTTGCGTTTCGGCTTTGCCTCCCCCGCGGCATGCGGGCGCGGCCAGAAAAACCCGATAGCCAGCGCCAGCGGGAAAATCCAAAGCGCGCGCGCCATTTTCAAAACAACAGCGTATTCAAGCGCATCGCCGCCATAAGCCGACGCTGCACCGACAACAGAGCTGGTATCGTGAATGGCCAGTGCCGCCCAAAGCCCGAATTGATGCGGCGTCAGGCCAAGCGAATGCCCGATGGGCGGAAAAATCATCAAGGCCGCCGCATTCAAAACAAACACAACGGAAAACGCCATGGCGACAGACTCTTGCCGCGCGCGCAGCACGGGCGCGGTTGCCGCAATCGCGCTGCCGCCGCAAATCGCCGTGCCGACACTGACCAGAGCCGCTGTTTCGGCGTCTGTGCGCAAAAGACGCGCCAGAAAAAAGCCCATGGCCAGCGCGGCTGCAATACCCAAGGCCGTATAGCCAAGCCCCGCCGCACCCGCCGCCAGCACCTGCGTCAAATTCATACCCGCACCCAGCGCCGCAACGGAAAACGTCAGCAGGTAATGCGCTACCTTCATACATTTTTCCTGCAGCGGATTGCCCAGTATCACAGCCAATGCAATACCGCCCGCCAGCGCCGCCTGCACCGGCACAAAAGGCAGCAGGCAAAGCCCGCCCGCAACGAACAAAACCACAGGGTATATGCGCGCGTTCAGGTTCATTTTTGCTCCGGCGGGGTCGCGATTTTAACAACCTGCGGTTTTGCGCCGCCCGTGCCGCATCCGCTGCCCTGTTCGCAAGCGCGGCAACGGTCGCGCTGGTTTTCCAGCTTGGCGTGAAAATCATCGGTATCTCCGTATTCGATAAAACCGAGATAGCGGCTATGCGCATCCTTTATTTTTTTCGCGTGTTTGATGGGACACCAGAACTGCTCGGTACGCGCCGCCACTTCGCGCGTGTAGGAAATAACGCCATTGCCGTATTCACAGTAAATGCAGTTCAGCTTTTCAATCCAGTTCAGGTATTCCAGATATTTCCTGTCCATCACCACATATTCGCTGCGTTTGACCAGCGGGATGCCATAGACGCGGAAACAAATATGCTGATAGACCGTCACAAAAATATCCATCAGCGAAAACGGGATGATAAGGCTGTAAATAACGGGCGCGGTCACGACGTATCCGATTTTTGAATCGCGCAGGAATTTGGATATTTTCATGCGCAGCGCGCGGTGGCGCAGGATGACTTCCTGTTCGAATACAACGCGCTTTTGTTCGATTTTATACCGGAATTCGTCGCGTTTACGGTCGATTTCCTGCTCGATTTCGTCCTGCAGCGCCTCGATACGCTCTTTCAATCCGGCGATGATTTTTTCCATGGCGGCGGGCGTCCCCTTGTCTCTTTTGCACACACCGCTTACCTTATACCAAAGCAAAGGAGTTTCCGATGGAAAAAGCGGCATTTGGCGCAGGGTGTTTCTGGGGTGTGGAGGCGGCCTTTCGCAAACTTGAAGGCGTCACCGCAACCGCCGCCGGATACATGGGCGGGCATACCGACAACCCGACATACAAAGAAGTTTGCACAGACGCCACCGGCCATGCCGAAGTGGTGCTGGTCGAGTTTAATCCGGATATCGTCGGCTACGACGCGCTGCTGGATTTGTTCTGGCGTTGTCACAACCCGACGGAGCTGAACCGCCAGGGCCCCGATGTCGGCACGCAGTACCGCAGTGCGATTTTCACCTATTCTGCTGCGCAGCAACAGGCGGCGGAGCAAAGCCGCGCTAGACTCGCCGCTTCCGGAAAATATTCAAAACCGGTTGTGACCGACATTACCCCCGCCGCAACTTTCTTCAAAGCCGAAGACTACCATCAGCAATATTTGGAAAAGCGCGGCCTTGCTTCCTGCCATTTGCCCGGCTGACGTTTCGGCGGCCTGACTTTTTGCGCGGCAATGTGCTAGAGTTCCTACCTATCTGCAAAGGAGACTCAAGCCACATGACCGCCCCCAAAACGATGCTTAAACATCTCGCCGATGAAACCGCCGCGCTGCATACGCAAGGGCTTTATAAATCGGAACGCGTCATCGTCTCCCCCCAGCAGGCGGACATCACGGTGCACCGTGCGCAGAACGATGACAAACAGGTCATCAACCTTTGCGCCAATAACTACCTCGGCCTTGCCAACCATCCGGAGCTTATCGCCGCCGCGCACAAGGCGCTTGATACCCACGGCCTCGGCCTTGCCTCGGTGCGTTTTATCTGCGGCACGCAGGATTTGCACAAACAGCTGGAGCGCACCGTCAGCGAATACCTGAAGATGGAAGACACCATCCTCTATACGTCCTGCTTTGACGCCAACGGCGGGCTGTTCGAAACCCTGCTGGGCGAGCAAGACGCCGTTATCAGCGACGAGTTGAACCACGCCAGCATCATCGACGGTATCCGCCTATGCAAGGCATCGCGCTACCGCTATAAAAACAACGATATGGCCGACCTTGAAGCGAAGCTGAAAGAAGCGGCGGGCGCGCGTTACCGTTTGATTGTCACGGACGGTGTTTTTTCGATGGACGGCATCATCGCCAACCTGCCCGCTATATGTGACCTTGCTGAAAAATACGATGCGATGGTGATGGTGGATGACAGCCACGCCGTCGGTTTCACCGGCCCCACGGGCGCGGGCACGCCGGAGCATTGGGGTGTGCAGGACCGTGTGCATATCATCACCGGCACGTTTGGCAAGGCGCTGGGCGGTGCATCGGGCGGCTATACGTCCGGCAAAAAAGAAATCATCGAATGGCTGCGCCAACGCAGCCGCCCCTATCTCTTTTCCAACACGCTGGCGCCGTCGATTGCCGCGGCATCCATCGCCGCCATCGACCTGATTAAAAAAACGCCGGAGCGCTTGCAAAAACTGCGCGATAACGCGCAATATTTCCGCGAAAAAATGACCGCCCTCGGCTTCGACCTTGTCCCCGGCGAACATCCGATTATACCCGTAATGATTTACGACGCCGTGCTGGCCAAAAAACTGGCGGATAAATTGCTGGAGGAAGGGCTCTATGTCATCGCCTTCTCCTACCCCGTCGTGCCGCAGGGCAAGGCGCGTATCCGCACGCAAATGTCGGCGGCGCATGACAAGGCACATCTCGACCGCGCCATCGCCGCGTTTGAAAAAATCGGCCGCGAGCTGGGCGTGATTAAGTAACCGCCATGGACACAACGGCAGATAAAAAGGAGAAAAGAAAAAAAAGGCTGCTCCTTGCAGGCCTTCTTTCTCCTTTGTTGATGGCGCTAATCGCCATCATACCGCCCACATCTTACCTATTCTCCATCATAAGTAATCTGGACAACAGAGACCTTTCAATGGCCCTGAAAACCCTATGGATGGCAGGCATCGGTACGATTACTATTTTTTATACCCCCATCGAAGAAAAAGCAGCGAAGATTCTTTTCGCTCTCTTTTACGCGATTATCGCTACCGCTATCGGATCGCTTATGAGCTATGTTTATGCGATGACAATTTATCTGACGCTGGCGATAATCCATGCATATCTTCTCCCCTTAATACGGTAGTTTTTAACCATGACAAAAACAATGCGCGCCCTTTCCAAACAAGAAGCCAAAGAAGGCAT
>DDBY01000221.1:0-5435 GCA_002334985.1 Micavibrio sp. UBA2020 | reverse complement strand
GCCCATGATTACAGGCCACGAATATGTGGGCGAAATCGCGCAGATTGGCAGCAACGTCACCGGCCTTACCGTCGGCCAGCGCGTATCGGGCGAAGGGCACCTGCCCTGCCACAAATGCCGCAACTGCCGCGGTGGGCGCATGCATCTTTGCATCAAGACCGTGGGCGTGGGCGTCAACCGTCAGGGCTGCTTCGCTGAATACTTCGCGCTGCCCGCCTTTAACGTGTTCCCCATCAGTGACGAGCGTATTTCGGACGACGTCGCCTCCTTCTTCGACCCGCTCGGCAATGCGGTGCATACCGCGCTGTCGTTTGATTTGGTCGGCGAAGACGTGCTGATTACCGGCGCAGGCCCCATCGGCGTCATGGCCGTTGCCATCGCCAAGCATGCGGGTGCGCGGCATATCGTCATTACCGATGTCAATGATTACCGCCTTGGCCTTGCCGCGAAAATGGGCGCGACGCGCGCCGTCAACGTGACCAAGGATTCGCTGCGCGATGTCATGAAACAGCTTGGCATGACCGAAGGGTTCGACGTCGGGCTTGAAATGTCCGGCAATGCCCATGCCTTCCGCCAGATGACGGAAACCATGCGCCATGGCGGTAAAATCGCCATCCTCGGCATTCCGCCCGCAGACACGGCGATTGACTGGAACCATGTGATTTTCAAGGGGCTGACGCTCAAAGGCATCTATGGCCGCGAGATGTTCGAAACCTGGTACAAAATGAAGTCGGTGGTGCAATCGGGGCTGGATGTGTCGGGCGTTATCACCCACGTCATGCCCGCCGCCGATTACCAAAAGGCTTTCGACGCCATGCTGCAAGGCGATACGGGCAAGGTCATTCTCGACTGGACGGTTTAAAGCGGATTAGCGAATAACACCGATGGGGGTTACCGAAATTTTCGGGCAGCCGCGCGTGTTGCAGTTTGCTTCACCTTCGAAAACCACAAAGCCCACGCCGTCCACAGCCTTTTCGGCGGTGAAGGTAATTTCGGCGGGTTTTTCCGCTGCCTTGTTGAAGGTTTTGAAACGCACGTTGTTATAGCCCATATCTTCGATACGCTGCTGCGCGACGGGCAGAACAAACATCGGGTCTTTATCCTGCATCTTATCTACGGCCGCATTGAAAATAATAGAGGCGCTGCCCACGGCTGCCATAAAGGTGCCCATGCACAAAAACGCCGCCCAACCATCCGATTTCTTGCGGGGTTCGATTTGGACGTCCTGAATTTCTGCTGCGTTTTTCATGGGTTTTCCTGCTTTATGAATTTTTGTGATTTTTAATTGTTAAAGAGAATACGCGCCTATATTTATTATGTCAACATAAAAATGCGCAATCTATTGAGAAACAAGCCCATTTATCGCATATTATACCCGTTTCCCATGAGCAAGTTTTCGAGGAGGAGCGTCACATGACCGCCCGCAAAAAAGCTACCGCATCCAACGTGCAAACGATTTCCATGGCCGATACCGCCGCCCATCTGTTGAAAAAAATGGGCGTACCTGCGCGCGATTTTTCAGCGGGCAACCTGAAGGTTTTCACACCCATCGACGGCTCTCTGCTCGGCATTGTCAAAATGGATACACCGGCGCAGCTGGAGACGAAAATTGCCCGTGCGCATGATGCCTTCCTCGGCTGGCGCACTGTCCCCGGCCCGCAACGCGGCGAGCTTATCCGCGTTTTCGGTGAAGTACTGCGCGAAAACAAAGACGACCTTGGCAAACTCGTCACGCTGGAGTGCGGCAAAATCCTGACCGAAGGCCTCGGCGAAGTGCAGGAGATGATTGACATCTGCGATTTCGCGGTCGGCCTGTCGCGCCAGCTCTACGGCCTGACCATCGCGTCCGAACGTCCGCAACACAAAATGCAGGAAAACTGGCATCCCGCGGGCGTGGTCGGCGTGATTTCCGCGTTTAACTTCCCTGTTGCTGTCTGGTGCTGGAACTTCGCCCTCGCCGTTGTTTGCGGCGACAGTGTGGTGTGGAAACCGTCCGAAAAAACGCCGCTGACCGCGCTTGCCTGTCAGGCACTGTTCCTCGAAGCCGCCCGCCGTTTCGGCAAAGCGCCTGCAGGACTTTCCGAGCTTGTCATCGGCGAGCGTAAAATCGGCGAAAAAATGGTCGATGACAAACGCATCCCCGTTATCTCCGCCACCGGCTCCACCCGCATGGGGCGCGAAGTCGCGCCGCGCGTGGCCGCGCGTTTTGGCAAATGTATCCTCGAGCTTGGCGGCAACAACGCGATGATTTTGACGCCGTCCGCCACACAGGACCTCGCCCTTATGGCGACAGTATTCGGCGCGGTCGGCACGGCAGGTCAACGCTGCACCAGCCAGCGCCGCCTGATTGTGCACAAAGACATCGCCGGTGGTTTCGTCGCGCGCGTCAAAAAAGCCTATAAATCTATATCCGACAGCAAAATCGGCAGCCCCCTTGATGCCGCCACGCTGCTCGGCCCGCTGATTGACAAACAGGCCTTTGACGCCATGCAGGCCGCGCTTAAAAAAGCCAAGGCCGCGGGCGGCAAGGTTACGGGCGGCGAGCGTGTGCTGGCCAAGGAATATCCGAACGCCTATTACGTCACGCCTGCCGTGGTCGAAATGCCCAAACATCACGAAGTGCTGAAACATGAAACCTTCGCGCCCATCATGTATGTCGTGAAATACAGCAAAATAGAAGAAGCTATCGCCATCCAGAACGACGTGCCGCAAGGGCTTTCATCCTGCATCTTCACCAACGATGTGCGCGAAGCGGAGCTGTTCACCTCCGCCGCGGGTTCCGACTGCGGCATTGCCAACGTCAACCTCGGCACATCAGGTGCTGAAATCGGCGGTGCATTTGGCGGCGAAAAAGAAACCGGCGGCGGGCGCGAAAGCGGCTCCGACAGCTGGAAAGCTTACATGCGCCGCTCCACCAATACCGTCAACTACGGCACGGCCTTGCCGCTGGCCCAGGGCGTGAAGTTCGACGTTTAAGCAGATTTAAAAACGCAAAAAACAACCCCCGAAACCTGTAAAGGTTCGGGGGTTGTTTTTAAGCTAAAAACGCTTAAGCGGCGATTTGCAGGTTTGCTGCAGCCGATTTGCCGCGCTCGGTCACGATGTCAAAAGAAACTTTTTGACCTTCGTTCAGCGTACGCATGCCGGCAGCTTCAACGGCGCTGATGTGTACGAACACATCAGAATTGCCGTTTTCCGGCTGGATAAAGCCGAAGCCTTTTTGCGGGTTAAACCATTTAACGGTACCTTGAGCCATGGTGGCCTCCTTGTAGCAAGAAACGCACATTTGTGCATATTTTCACGCAACCTTTGCCTGAAAATATATTCGAAACAGCGATGTCTTGAGGGATACCCAGCGGGCTATAACAAAAGCCAGAACTTAAACTCGAATGCACATAACGTAGCAGGTTACGCGGCGATAGCAAGCGGCATTATGCCCTCTAGTGTAAAGCCGCTGATATTGCAGACAAATAAACGCGCATATATTGCACTGCACACATCAGAACGTAAAAAAATGCCCGCCAATAGTGAGGGCGGGCATTTTTTACAGGCTTAATATTAGGCGATATATCAAGCTGGTTTCGGCGGCTTGCCACCTGCCGCTTTGGGCGCGTATTGGGTACGCAACGCGTCGCGGTGTTCGGCCAGCCAGTATCCGGCAATGATAGTTTTCATGTCGTTGTTGACGCCGGTTTTCACCTCGTTGATGAAATCTCTGGCGGAAACCATGCGCGTTTTGATGTTTTCTTTTTCATTGTCGTTGCCGAAAATGCCGCTGCCGGCCGATGTATCGACGATGCCGACGACGATGGAGATTTTCTCCGACGTGCCGCCCGCGCTGACATAGGCATCCTGAATTTGCTTGGCGTTCTTGAGCGTCAGGCCGGTTTCCTCGGTCGTTTCGCGGATAGCCGCCTCGACCGCCGTTTCACCCTTGGCGATACCGCCCGCAGGCAGCGTATCTGTGTAGGGGTATTCCCCCGCCGCCAGAATACCCGGGCGCATTTCATTCACCAGCACGATTTCATCGCGTTTCGGGTCATAGGCCAGAATGGCAACCGCGTGGCCGCGTTCCATCACCAGACGCTCGTAGGTTTCTTTGCCGCCTTCGTGACGGTCAGCCTCGATTTCATAGCGGTTGATTTTCAAAAAACCGTTGAATTCGTTGCGCACGCTTTTGACGCGGGCTTCCAGCTTTTTGCCGTCTTGGGTGGGCTCGGACATCGGGTGATTCTCCTGTTTATACTCTGAATGAGTATTTTTTTATACTCTTACAGAGCATAAGTCAAGCCCCTCTTTCGCCGTTTTAGCAGCGCAGGAATTTCAGGGTTTGGGCGGACGCTGTGCTGCCGTGCCTGTGGCAGGCGCGGGATTGTCGTCATTACGCGCGTTTTCAACGGCATTGCCGAGCGTGTGGCTGCTGCGGATGCTGTCGCGGTTCTTGGCCAGCCAGAAGGCACAGACAAGGCTTTTCATGTCCTTGAGTGCGCCGCTTTCGGCACGCTGGATAAACTCGTCAGATGTCAGGATAACGGTCTTGATATCCTCCCCCTCCGACGCGTGGCCATGCACGCCGCCTGCCTTGGCCATGTCGATGGTGCCGAAAACCAGCGCCAGACGCTCCGACGTACCGCCGGAGCTGACATAGGCGCCTGCATGTATCAAACGTGCATCTTTCAGCTCCATGCCGGTTTCTTCGCGCATTTCGCGTTTGGCGGCGGTGATTTCATCTTCGCCTTTGTCAATCATGCCCGCAGGCAGGGAGTCGTTGAACGGATAATCCCCCGCCGCCAGAAGGCCGGGACGCATTTCGTTCACCAGCAGCACTTCGTCGCGCGCAGGGTCATAACCCAGAATAGCCACCGCATGCCCGCGTTCGAATATCAAACGCTTCACGGTCATGCTGCCGCCGTCGTGGGTGTCGTGTTCAATCGTCAGCTCGTCCATTTTGAAAAAGCCGTCGAATACACGCTCTTTGTTCACGATACGCGCTTCGGGTTTTTTGGCGGACGGGCTTTGGTTGTCTTGCGGCTTGTCGGTCATGATGCTTCCTTTTGAAACGGAACGCATCTTTTTACCATATTGAAAGGGCGCCGTCCAGAAAAAACCCGCCTGTTCAGCGGGTTTTTTCTTTGTATATCAACATTTTGAGCATTACCCCGCCGATGCGGGCTAAACCCTTATTGGTGAATGCCTTTTGCGAAAAGGTCGATGACCAGCTTCGCAGGCTCCTTGCCCTTGGCGGGCAGAACCTGCTGCTCTTTCACCGTCGCGGGGGCGATAAGGTCCACCAGCAGCTGTCCGTCCTTGTACTCCCACCCCGAAATCAGGGCGCCGCCGTCGGCCTTGAAGCTGGTCTGCTTGGCTTTCCAGTTCAGGCGCGGCAGTTCGACCGCCAGACGTTTGCCGCCGTTTTCAATGCGCGAGCGGCCTTC
>DDBY01000053.1 GCA_002334985.1 Micavibrio sp. UBA2020 | reverse complement strand
GCGGAAACGCGCAACGGCTGGAACGCGCTGTCGATTGCGGTCAAGGCGGGGTCGCCCCAAATCATCGCGCTTCTGGCTTCGGCCGGCGGCAAGACGACGAATACCTGATTTTCCGATACCTTTTACAAACACACACTTTCGGGCAGGGCTTCCCTGCCCTTCTTTTTGCCTGCGCCACAGCGCGAGAGGAGAAATATATGCCCACAATCATAGACCGCCATGAATACCGCAGAAGACTGCGCGCCTTTCTTGCAAAGCACGAGCCCGTCACCGGACAGCTGTCATGCTGGTATTACGTCCACCGGCACAAATTTCATGAAGAATTGAAAAACAGCGGCACCACGGTTGTAGATACGCTTTCCGGCGAACATAAAAAAAGCCGCTCCTGACAGGGGCGGCTTTTTTCTTCAAAACATATAGTCAGCTACCCGGCAATCAGGCCTTTTTCAATTGCACGGCTCAAACGGCGCACGAATTCGCCGGGGTTTTTCAGCGGCTCCCCCTCGATAATCCGTGCCTGGTCGAGCAGCAGCAGCGTCGTTTCACGCAAAAGCTCTTTCGACGCCTCCGCATCATTCGCCGCCAGCAGTTGCAATTTGGCGATGACCGGATGCTTGACGTTAATCTCGAGGATATGCTGATGCATGCCTTCGTAGCCCTGATTTTTTTTCAAAAGGCGCTGCATGTTGATATCCACATCGCTTTCAGGGGCAACAAGACAGACGGGGCTATCGACCAGACGCTCCGACAGCTGCACGTCCTTGACTTCCAGCGACAGGATTTCTTTCATGCGTGCCAGCAGGTTTTCGGTCGCGCTTTTATCTTCCGCCTTGTCTTCTGCTTTGTCGTCGCCATCCAGTTTTTTGATTTTCGACAGCTCCGCATCGCCGCGCGTGACGGATTTGAATTTCTTTTGCTTGAAATCGTTCTGCATCGGCAACCAGAATTCGTCGATGGCGTCGGTCATGAACAGAACCTCGACCCCGCGCGCGCGGAAAGCTTCGAGCTGCGGGCTGTTTTTCGCTGCCTCGACCGAGGGGGCGGATAGGTAATAGATATGTTCCTGCCCCTCTACCATACGCGAAACATATTCCTCCAGCGACGTCAGGCCATCGCCATGCGTGGAGTAAAAACGCGCCACGCGGCAAAGCTGTTCGCGGTGGTTATGGGCGTCGTAGAGACCTTCTTTGACCACAGGGCCGAACAGCGCCCAGAAGTTTTCGAATTCCTTGATATCGTCCTTTGCTTTTTGTTCCAGCTCGGACAGGATTTTTTTGGTAACCGCACTGCTCATTTTCGCAATCACCGGATTGGCCTGCAGCATTTCGCGGCTGATGTTCAGCGGCAAATCTTCGCTATCGACCACGCCCTTGACGAAACGCAGGAAGGGCGGGATGAGCCCTTCGACGCCTTCGGTGATGAATACGCGCTTCACATACAGCTTCACGCCGTGGTGACGGCGCGGGTCGTACAGGTCAAACGGTTTCATGCTGGGTATCATCAGCAGGTTGCTGTATTCAATCGCCCCTTCGGCGCGCCAATGCACGGTCAGCCATGGCTCGTCCATCTGCAGGGCGCCCGATACGCTGCGGTAAAATTCCTTGTACTGCTCCGGCGTCACATCCGCCTTCGGCCGCATCCAAAGGGCGGAGGCCGCATTGACCATCACCCCCTTGTCGCCGGGGCCGAGCAGGATGGGGAATGCGATATGGTCGGAATATTTTTTGACCACGGTTTTCAGGCGCTCTTCAATCAAAAACTCAGACGCGTCGTCTTTGATATGCAGCACAATCTCGGTGCCGCGCGTATCTTTCAGCGCCTCGTCAATCGTATAGCTGCCGCGGCCGTCGGACGACCACACCCATGCCGTGGCATCACCCGCACGGCGGCTGGTCACATCGACACGGTCGGCGACCATGAAGGCCGAATAAAAACCGACGCCGAACTGGCCGATAAGATTGACATCTTTTTTCGCGCCGCCTTCGAGGTTCTGCACCAGCTCGCGCGTGCCGGAATGGGCGATGGTGCCGAGGTTTTTAATCAGCGCGGCCTTGTCCATACCGATACCGTTATCGGCAATGGTCAGCGTGCGTGCGTCAGTATCGAACCAGAGGCGGATTTTAAAATCGGCATCGCCAGACAGCAGCTCCGGCTTTGCAATCGCTTCGTAGCGCAGACGGTCGCAGGCGTCGGAGGCGTTCGAGACCAGCTCGCGTAGGAAAATCTCTTTTTCCGTGTAAAGGGCATTGGCCACGATATCCAAAAGACGGCTGACTTCCGTCTGGAATTCCATTTTTTCGGACATGCGCAAAACTCCTTGAGAGGGCGTGAATCTGTATAGTCTTGAGTGCGTTAAAAATAATGCTTTGCGCCGCCGCTTTCAAGGCCATGCGGCGCGTGCGGAAATCCCTGTTTTTTCAGGGATTCAGGCGCACAATGTCCCAGCCATCGCCGGCGCGGGTGAACACGAAGCGGTCGTGCAGCCGCCCCGCCCCCTGCTGCCAGAATTCAATCGCGCGCGGCACCAGCACATAGCCAGACCAATGCGCCGGACAGGGAATATCCTGCTCGCCGAATTTCGCGCGCATTTCTTCGACCCGCACCTCCAGCACGGCGCGGCTTTCAAGCGGCTGCGACTGTAAACTTGCCCAGGCGCCCAGCTGGCTGAGCGGATGGCGCGTGCGGAAATAGGCGTCGGCATCCGCCTGCGGCAGTTTTTCCACCGTCCCTTCGATACGCACCTGCCGCAGCAGGGATTTCCAGTGAAAACACATCGCGGCCTTGCTGTGCGCGGCAAGTTCGCGCCCCTTGCGGCTTTCGGCATTGGTGAAAAAACGAAAGCCCTGCGCATCCACCTGTTTGCACAAAACCATGCGCACCGACGGCATGCCGTCGGCACCTACCGTTGCCAGCGCGACGGCTTCGGGGTCGTTCGGCTCCTTGGCCGCCGCCTCGGCAAGCCAATTCTGGAAAAAAGAAAACGGGTCTTGGCTGCGCAGGATTTCCATTTTTACACCGTGTTATAGGGTGAAGGCGGCAAATTTTTCGATATTTATTCGATATTGCCGTGAACAAAACTTGTGCTAGAACGTTATATAAAGTGTCAGGGGTGTAAATACAATTCCCCTCAAGAATTCAGTAAGAAAGGCGACATCACAATGAAAAAAGGTTTTATGGCATTGGTTCTTTCCTGCGCGCTCGCGCTCGGCGCTTGCGCTCAGGACGGCTCCCAACAGCCGTGGGGTATGGGCACGAAGCAGACGGTCGGCACGGCCGGCGGTGCGGTGCTGGGTGGTCTGGCGGGCTCTGCCATCGGTAGCGGCAGCGGCCAGCTCTGGGCGACTGGCGCGGGTGCGCTTATTGGCGCCTTCGTCGGCAGCTCGATTGGTAAATCCCTCGACCGCGCGGACATGGAATATCATAACCGCGCCGTCAATCAGGCTTACAGCGCGCCGATTAACCAGACCATCAGCTGGAACAACCCCGAAAGCGGCCACAGCGGTTCCGTCACGCCGGTACGCGAAGGCGTGAATTCGGCAACCGGCGGCGTTTGCCGCCAGTACCGCCAGACCATCGTTGTCGATGGCCAGCCCGAAACGGCATACGGCACGGCCTGCAAAAACAACGACGGCACCTGGTCGCTGGCGAACTGATAGAACGACCGTATCGCGGGCTTCAACCCGATACGAAAAAGGCCCTCCGCAAGGAGGGCCTTTTTTACTGTCTTTATGCGCGTTTTTTAAAAACCACAATCGCCGCTGATGGCCTGATACGCATCGCCCGTGCCTTTGAGGCTGTAGGTATCCGTGGTCAGCGTGCCGCGGCGCGATGTGCCTTTGATAACCATGCGGCTGCCTTTTTGAATGGCCTCTGCAATCGCGTCGTCGGTCGCCTGGTCGGGCGCCCATGCCATTTCGACTTCTTCGGCCTTGTTCGACAGGTTGGTGGCAAGCGCATAGGTCTTGCCGTCAATCGTGACGCTGACAGGCGTGCCCTCTTTCAGCGGGTAGCCCATCGAAACGCTGATAACGTTTTTGGTTTTATCCGCCGCCCAGTGGGTCACGAAAACGGCAATCTTGCCGCGGTTGACGCCCTTGACGTTCGCCTCGGTTTTCTTGGGCTCGCTTGTCATGAAACAGGCTTTGCCACCAGTGCCGGCATCGACAAAGCTATGCGCTTTCCAATCGCCGAAGACGCCGAGGGTTGCCGTGTCAGACGCCGCAAAAGCAACGCCCGCCGAAAGCAGGAGAGCAAAAGCGCCTGTGAGGACTGCCGTATGTTTCATGAGCGGGTACCTTTTAAAATATTAAGCCTTATGAACAAGTTAGCTTTTGAGTCATCCAAAGCCAAGCAAAAACCGTAAAAAGAGCGTGATGAAGGATAACATGTAAAATGATTGCCGTTTGCACCAAGCCCTGCGCATGGCCACCGGAAAGCCTTGCTTTCCGCCCCTTGGCACGCCTAAAACAGCTTATGGTGCCCGCAACCCCGCAAGATACGGCGCATATCCCCGCCGCCGCCCCGCCGCAAACGCAGACGCATAACGCGCTGCTGGCCGCTGTCGGCGCGCGGCAGGACCGCGATGCGTTTCGCACCCTGTTCGAATATTATGCCCCGCGCCTGAAATCATACCTGCTGAAAAACGGCGCGGCCGAGGCGCTGGCCGAAGAAATCGTGCAAAATACTTTTGTCACCATCTGGGAAAAGGCCGCGCAATACGACCCCCAAAAAGCCGCTGCCAGCACATGGATTTTTACCATCGCGCGTAACCGCCGCATCGACACCCTGCGCCGCGAAAAATATGTGGAAGTCGATAGCGACAACCCCGCGCTTGAACATGCCGCGACGACCGACGCGCCCGATGACGCCTATGCGGATACCGCCACGATTGAGAAACTGCGCGCGGCCATCAGCGCGCTGCCGGAAGAGCAGGCGAAACTGCTGCGTATGGCCTTTTTCGAAGATAAAACCCATCAGGCGATTGCAGATGAAACGCGCATTCCGCTGGGCACGGTCAAATCGCGCCTGCGGCTGGCGCTTGAAAAACTGCGCGGCGGTTTTACGCCGCGTAAAAAGACGGAGGAAAGCCAGTGATAGACCATTCCCTCGTCGAGATGATGCTGATGCACTATGCCGCCGGCCACCTGCGCCCAACAGAAGCACTGCTGGTTGCCTGCCATGTCGCGCTGAACCCCCTTGCGCGCCGCAAGCTTGAAGCCTTCGAGGCCATGGGCGCAAAAATGATTTGCGAATGCCCCGAAGAGGACGCCGCACCCGTATCCAAAGACTGTTTCGAAAAAGTGATGGCGCGTATCGAAAGCCCCGCGCCGCCCGCGCCCGCGCATACCCCCATGCAGCAGGACGCGGCCATTCCGCCCGCCGTGATGAAGCTTTTGTGCGGCAACTGCACGGAGCGCAGCATCCGCTGGCAAAAACTGCAAAGCGGCGTCGAAGCCGTATCGCTGCATGTGCCTGCGGGCAGCCCCTGCCGTCACCGTCTGCGCCTTTTGCGCCTGTCGCCGCACCAGCAAACACCGGCGCATAGCCATGCAGGGCGCGAAGTCACACTGGTGCTGCAAGGCGGGTTCAGCGACCATACCGGCAGTTACCGCGCGGGCGATTTGATTGTTATCGATGACAAGACCTTTGTTCACGCCCCCCGCGCAGGGGCGGATGGCTGCCTGTGCCTGATGCTGACCGACGCGCCGCTGCTTTTCCGCCGCGTGCGCATCTGGTTTTTCGGCTTTTTTAAGCGCGTTTGAGCTGAAAAGCTTCGTAAAACCGCGACTTTAGGGGCATTTCCTGATTTGCGCTTGACTTTACGGAACGAAAAGGTATGTTCAGCCACTCGCATGGCTATCGCGCCTTTAGAGCGATTCACGGCCGCTGAGGCCATTATGCGATTATGGAATTTAAATTCGACGACAAGACGTAACCCCTAAGGACGACGACGATGGCAAAAAAAGGTCCCCGCGCGACAATCAAACTGGTTAGCCCCGATGGCGATCACGTTTATTTCAGCGAGAAAAACTCCCGCAACACGACGGATAAACTGAAACTGAAAAAGTTCAATCCGAAGAAGCGCGTGCATGAAGTTTATACCGAAGGCAAGATGAAGTAATCTTCGTCTGCTTCGCGCAAGCAAAAAGGCGGCCGCTTTGAAGCGCCGCCTTTTTTGCTGCCTGCTGTCTGCCTTATGCGGCAGCAGGCCTATCTTTTGAAAACCTAGATAATCTTTTTAATCGTATCGCCGCTGACTTTTTCTTCAGCCGGCGCACTGCCGTCGGCAGGCGGCGGTGCGGGCGGGCGCTCGGGCAACTGCACATGACCGTGCCCCATGAAATAGACGCGGTTGCGGCCGCCCTCTTTCGCGCGGTAAAGTTCGTCATCCGCCAGTTTCAGAACGTCTTCGACTTTCAAATTCTGCGCGCCCGTAATCATGGCGGCGCCGATACTGACGCTGACGTCAATCTGGCCGTGCGGGCCGGAAACTTCGAATTTGGTGTTGCAAATGCCCTTGCGCAGACGCTCCGCCACCTGAAACGCCATGTCCTGGCTGATATCCGGCAACACGACCACAAATTCCTCGCCGCCCAGACGCGCGACAAGGTCAAAACTGCGCAGACGCTGCGACACACGTTCGGCAAAAACCTTTAAAACATCATCGCCGACCTGATGGCCGTAGGTATCGTTGATTTTCTTGAAATGGTCGATGTCCATCATTAGGCAGCACAGCGACTTGTTGCTCTCTTTGTTTTTATTGAGCAGCTTTTCAAGGTGCACCATCAGATAGCGGCGGTTGAACAGCCCCGTCAGGCTGTCGGTCAGCGCGAGCGACAGGCTTTGTTCATAGTTCGAACGCAGACGGTCCTGATAGCGCTTGCGGCGGATTTGCGTGCGCACGCGCGCCAGAAGCTCGTTACGGTCAACAGGGCGCAGGATATAGTCATGCGCACCGATCTCGAGGCCTTGGGCGATGCGTTTCATATCACCCTCTTCGGCAACCATCAGAATAGGCACCGCGCGCGTGCGCTCGTTCGAGCGCAGGTGCGAGCAAAGGCGCAAACCGTCTTCGCCCTGCAAATTCAGACTGACGGTGATGATGTCGAAATCGTTATGCTGCGCCATGTCCATGGCCTGATCGCCGCTGCGCACCGCGACGATTTCGTCGTCATCACGTTTCAGCGTTTCGATGAATTTTTCACTCTCGAAGCTTTT
>DDBY01000186.1:2840-2967 GCA_002334985.1 Micavibrio sp. UBA2020 | reverse complement strand
CTGGAAGGTTTTATCGGTCAGCTTCTCGGCCATATCCGTATCCTATCGTTGCGTAAAGTTAGGCAGCTTCTTTTGCCAGTTTCTTGGCTTTTTCGACGGCTTCCTCGATGGTGCCGACCATGTAGAA
>DDBY01000186.1:0-2576 GCA_002334985.1 Micavibrio sp. UBA2020 | reverse complement strand
GATGGTGCCGACCATGTAGAAGGCTTTTTCAGGCAGGTGGTCGTATTCACCGTTCACGATGCCTTTGAAGCCCTTGATGGTGTCTTCGAGCGTGACGAACACGCCGGGCGTACCCGTGAAGACTTCGGCAACGTGGAAAGGCTGCGACAGGAAACGCTGGATTTTACGCGCGCGGGCAACGGTGAGTTTGTCTTCTTCAGACAGCTCGTCCATACCCAGAATGGCGATGATGTCCTGCAGCGCCTTGTAGCCCTGCAGCGTTTTCTGAACGGCCGTGGCGACTTGATAGTGCTCTTCGCCGATGATGCGGGGGTCGAGAATACGCGACGTGGAGTCGAGCGGGTCAACCGCGGGGAAGATGGCCATTTCGGCAATCTGGCGCGACAGAACGGTACGGGCATCCAAGTGCGCAAACGACGTTGCGGGGGCCGGGTCGGTCAAGTCGTCCGCAGGAACGTAAATGGCCTGAACGGAGGTAATCGAGCCCTTGGTGGTGGAGGTAATGCGCTCCTGCATCGCGCCCATTTCGGTTGCGAGCGTCGGCTGGTAACCAACCGCGGAGGGGATACGGCCAAGAAGCGCCGACACCTCTGCGCCTGCCTGCGTGAAGCGGAAGATGTTATCAACGAAGAACAGAACGTCCTGACCTTCCTGGTCGCGGAAGTATTCTGCCTGCGTCAGGCCGGACAGCGCCACGCGCGCACGCGCGCCCGGCGGTTCGTTCATCTGGCCGTAAACGAGGGACACTTTGGAGCCTTCGCCATCCAGCTTGATAACGCCGGAGTCAATCATCTCGTGATAGAGGTCGTTGCCTTCGCGCGTACGCTCGCCCACGCCTGCGAATACCGAAACACCACCGTGTTTCATGGCGACGTTGTTGATGAGCTCCATAATCGTAACCGTCTTGCCCACGCCCGCACCGCCGAAGAGGCCGATTTTACCGCCCTTCGCATAAGGCGCCAGCAGGTCAACGACTTTAATGCCGGTAACGAGGATCTGGGTTTCCGTCGACTGCTCGGTGAATTCCGGCGCGCTGCGGTGAATGGGGTAGTGTTCTTTGGCGTTGATGGGGCCGCGCTCGTCAATCGGCTCGCCCACGACGTTCAGGATGCGGCCAAGCGTTGCGGGGCCAACGGGAACCGAAATCGGCTTGCCCGTATCGGCAACAGCCGCGCCGCGCACGAGACCTTCGGTCGCGTCCATGGCGATGGTGCGCACGGTGTTTTCACCAAGGTGCTGCGCAACCTCCAGAACCAGCGTCTTGCCGTCGTTGTCAACGGTCAGCGCGTTCAGAATGGGGGGCAGCTTGCCTTCGAACTGCACGTCAACAACGGCACCCGTAATCTGTACGATTTTGCCGGGAGCGCCTGCATTTTGTGCGGCCAGTTTTACCATGGGGTTTGTCTCCTTCTATTCCTAAATCTTTGTATCTTGTTGCAGCTTGCGCAGGTTATACGGCTTCGGCACCCGAAATAATCTCGATGAGTTCTTTCGTGATGTAAGCCTGACGTGCGCGGTTGTATTTCAGCGTCAGGTTCGAAATCATGTCGCCGGCGTTGCGCGTGGCGTTGTCCATCGCGGTCATACGCGCGGCCTGTTCGCCCGCGGCGCTATCCAGCAGCGCACGGAAAACCTGCACAGACAGGTTGCGCGGCAAAAGCTCGGCCAGAATGCCTTCTTCGCTCGGCTCGAATTCGTAAAGCGCCTTGGCGGTTTCGTCCGCGGGGGCTTTTTCTTCGACCTTGCCTGCGCCCGCATCCACCGACAGGGGGATAAGCTGGTAAGCGCTCGGGATTTGCGCGATGACGGATTTGAACTGGTTGTAAACCAGCGTGCAAACATCGAACTCGCCCTGTTCCAGCGCGTCGAGGATATAATCGGATACCAGCGCGGCATCGGCAAAAGACAGATGCTTGCGGCCGAGGTTTTCAAAAGTTTTGACGATTTTATCGCCGTGGTCGCGCTTGAGCGCGGCTGCACCCTTGCGGCCGACGCAAACCAGCTTCACGGTTTTGCCGGCTGTCACCAGTTCGCGGATTTTCAGGCGCGCTAGGCGGATGATGGAGCCGTTAAAGCCGCCGCACAGGCCGCGGTCGGACGTCATAACGACGAGCAGTTGCACATCGTCCTTGCCCGTCCCCGCCATCAAAAGCGGCGCGCCGCTGCCCATGTCGAGGTTCGCGACAAGACGCCCCAGCATGCCCGACATGCGCGAGGCATAGGGCTGGCTGGCCTCGGCCTGCTGCTGGGCACGGCGCAGTTTGGACGCCGCAACCATTTTCATGGCCGAGGTAATCTTGCGCGTGGATTTCACGCTCGCGATCCGGTTTCTGAAGTCCTTCAAACTGGGCATTGCTATCTACAACCTTATATCCGAGTGGAGCGTTCTATCAGGCAGCCTTTTTGGAGCTGACGAAGGAGCCGGAAAATTCCTCGAGGAATTTTTCAATCGCGGCTTTCGTGTCGTCGCTGATTTTCTGCTCGTCGCGGATGGATTTCAGGATAGCCGGCGCCTGCGTACGGATAGCGCTCAGCATTTGCGCTTCGTATTTGTTGACGTCAGCAACCGGCAGCGC
>DDBY01000126.1 GCA_002334985.1 Micavibrio sp. UBA2020 | reverse complement strand
TCATGTGGGTTGCGATGCCAAGGCTGGCATAAACAAGCCCGCCCAGAATAAGCGTGTTGCCGACAACGAACAGCGCATCGGAAAACATATTTTCGCTGCTGAGAAACGCCGTCAAATCCAGAAGCGCCCAGATGGGAAGGGAGATGAGCAGAAACACGCTCGCCAGCGCAATATGCGCCAGATAGGCCGAGCGGTGGCGCGAAAGCCGCCCCGCAACCGCCCACGGCACGGCCCAGAGCAGCAGGCAAAGCGCCGCGCCGCCCGCGGCCTTGGTCATCTGCGCATAGGTGTTTTCGGACCAATATTCGATGTAATCGCTGAGCGCGACACCCAGCACGGCAAACAGATAATAAACCCACGGCATCAGCCCGCCCGACAGATGCGCAATCAGCGGGTGGGTATGTTCCACCTTTTCGGCAGCAGGCACGGCATGGTGCGGGTCGAACACCGCAACGGGCGTCAGCCCCAGCATGAATTCGTCGCCGGATTTCAAACGCAGCTGGCGGCCTTGCAGCGGCGCGTCCTTGTGGTGGATGGGGTTTTCCTGCCCTATATCGACCAAAAGCCAGCCGTCGCCGTCATGCACGATTTCGGCATGGCGCGCCGATACATGCGGGTCGTGCAAAATGATGTTATTGGCAAAACCGCGCCCGATGGTCAGCGGAAAGCTCTCTGCCGTGTGGTAGGTGACGGCATCGTCGCCGCCATAATCCCCGATGCGGATGACCAGTTTCATGGTGCATCCTCCTTCGGCGTATCGGCCATTGTGGCCGCTTCGGGCGTATCGCCGCCGGTGGTTTCAGCGGTGCTTTCCTCCACGCCCTGCGGCAGGGCGGGGGTTTCGTCACGCGCGGGCAGCGGCGTCAGGCTTTCCATGAATCTTTGTGTCAGCTGCAAGGCGTTTTGCTTGGTCACGCCCTGCGCGCCGAGGGAAACGATAAGCCCCTCGCGGCTTTGTCCCAGCTGCGCCATATAAAGCATCGCATCGTAAAGCGCGGGGTAGCGTTTATATTGCCGCGCGCAGAAAGACGCTTTCCACCGCTGGCCGCCGTGGGTGATAAAACGGTTCTGACAGGCGAAATTCTCCGCGTCTTTTTCCTGCACGTTCATGCTGAAAAAACTGCTTTCGGGTGTGGCGTAGAGCTGTTCGTAAAGGCTATAGAACCGCAAACTGCCGAACCCCTTGCGTGCGCGGATAAGGTCATAGCTATAGACATAGCTGCCGGTCGTGAACCCCTCGTCCAGATAAAGACTGTCCTCGGTCGAGCAGGTGGTGCGGTAATGGGTATAGGGGCTTTTTTCCGTGTGCCGCTGCGATGCCCAGCATTTGAAGGCGGTATCGATGCGCCCCGGTACGCTGACACGGCCGAAGGGGGCGACGCTCCAGTCCCCGTTCATCAGGCGGCTTTGCGCGGCGTCCTGCGCGGCGGTCAGCTGCGCTTCGACCAGCTTGGCGGCGTCGCGCGTGAAATTGAAATCGCTGTTTTGCGCCGCGTATTCTGCAGCCAGCGCCTTCAGCGGCTCGACCGGCACCAGAAAACCAATCTGGTTGCCCGCCGTCATGACGTTGATACCCGCGACGCGGCCATCATGACCCAGTACCGGCCCGCCGCTCATGCCCGGATTGACCGCGCCGGAGAAGTGGATTTTATCGATGAAACTGTCGCGCGAGACGCCGTTATAAGTCCCCTCCACAATCGTAAAGCCGATATCGTGCGGGTTGCCGAGCGAATAAAGACGCACGCCCTTGGGCAGGTCGGATTTGCCGAGCTCCACATATTCCGCATGCGGCGTGTCCAGCTGCAAAATCGCAAGGTCGTGGCGCACATCCGCAATCAGCAGTTTCAGCTTGCCCGTGCCGTAATGGTCGTGGACGTATTCAAGGCGGTTGGCATCGGGGCGTTGCAGCGCATCGGCGATGACGTGATAGTTTGTCGCCACCTTGCCGTCCGCCGTGAACTGAAAGCCGGAGCCGATAGATGTTTTTTTCTCCGTCACCATGTCGATGACCTGAATTTGGTAAAGCGCGCCGCCGTATTTTTTATAGATGCGCTGCGCCTCGTCATCCGTGACATTGCGCGCGTGGGGAGCGGCGGCTTCGTCGGCGGGCGCTTCCGCCTGCAGTGCGGGGGCGGGCGGTGTGCCTGTTTGCGCCCATGCGCTACCCATGCCCAGCGCCAGCGCGGTGGCGGCGCAAATCAGGCTCAGGGATGTTTTGGCAGGCAAAAGGGGCATATACATAAAACCGAAGCGGGTAAGAACAGCGGGTGCGGCAGCGGGCTTGGCGTGCCTGGCCAGAGGGCGGGAACATGACGATGTTTATTTCGTCCTGCCTGTCCGGTGCCCATTGTCACCGAGGGCGCCCATGGCGCGCAAGACAAAAAATCATTTAATAACAATCTTCTGACAACATTCTGCGGCGGGATATTATAACTTAACGCCGTTAATTGTAATTTAATTACGTTTTTGGGCTTCTTTTTAATTCAGCCTTACGATGCGGCATGGACTCGCTTTCCACATCATGCTAATTTTTTTCACCGTAAGCAATTTTGCATCACCAGCCGGTCTGCCCACACAAGGGCGGGCGGGCGGACACGGGACAGCGCCGAATTGAAAAACTTTTTTAACGCGATGGCCGGTTTTTTCAAAGCAGACCCCAACAAGGTCGACGAAAACGGATTCACCCGCCTGCAGCGGGCGGTCATGCGTGGCGATTTGGCCAAGGTCGTATCGCTGATTAAATCGGGCGCCGACGTCAATTTCCGCGGGGCGATGATATACCCGCCGCTGCATCTTGCGCTGGATAAAGACCGCCACGGCATCGCGCTTGCGCTGGTGCAGGCGGGGGCGGATATCGACCTCAAGGACGCGCTCGGTCGCACGCCGCTGCACCACGCAGCGGTGCAAAGCCAGGACAATTTCGTGCAGATGCTTTTGAAGCTGGGCGCGAACCCCAATTTGAAAGACGAAGACGGCAAGACACCGCTGCACATGCTGGGCACCGCACGCCCGACGCTGATAGACCTTTTCGCCAGCCATGGTGCCGACCTGAATATCCGCGATGATGACGGCAAGACGCCGCTGCATCATTTCCTTGATAAACCGCAGATGGTGGAGCGTCTTTTGCGCAACAAGGCCGACCCCAACGTGCGCGACGATGCGGGCAAATCGCCCTTCATGTATATGATTGACGACGAACGCCTGCAAAAATACCCGCAGGTTGTGCAGCAGATGCTCGGCGCTGCCGCCGATGTCTGCGCGGTGAACGACAAGGGTGAAAACCTTTTGCATCTGGCCGCGCGTCTCGACAAACACGATACTTTCGCCTCTGTCATCGACCGCGCCGATTTGACGCAAAAAGATAACAACGGCAACAACGTTTTGCATGTGCTGGCGCGCACGCAGAGCGTTTTTATGCTCGCCCGCGTGCTCGACCGCGCGCCGGAGCTGTTGCAGGAAAAAAACAACGCCGGTATCACGCCTCTCGCGGAGCTGTGCGAATGTGTGCATAGCCGCCACTGGGTGACGCAGGCAAACAGCCTTGAATCAGCCGCGCGCATCATGCTTATCCGTGGTGCCGACCCCGATGCGCAAGACCGTGCCGGCCGCACGCTGATGCATTTCGCCGCCGCCGCGGGCCGCGCCGAGCTTTTGGAATATCTGCTCGACCGCAAGGCGAACCCCGATATCCGCGATGGCAAGGGGCAGGCGCCTTTGCATCTGGCGATTGAAAAAAAGAATATGGACGTGCTCGACCTTTTGCTCGACCGCGGCGCGAACCCGGATTTGACGGACGAACGCGGCTGGACGGTGCTTGACCGCCTTGCTGAAAAAGGCGACCGCGACAGCCCCGTGGTGCAGCGTTTGATTGTTGCGGGCGGGCAGTATCAAAAACAGCTGCCGCTGAACCCCGAATTGATGCGCAGCGCAGCGAAGCAAAAAGAAGACGCCGGCACGCTCGATAAACCGCGCGGCAAAGTTTTGCGTCTGCCCGCCGCGCGCGATTTCGGCAAGGCACAGCAAGACACCCGTACACACCAAGGCGGCGCGCTGAAGCCGCCCGCGGGCAACGAAAACACGCCCGATTCCGATGCAGGCGCAAAGCCCAAAACGCCCAAACAGGGCGGCCCGAATCCTTGAGTTTTGCCGTGGACGGAATCGCGGCTTGAAAATCTTCATGCGTGGTCTGATTTTGCCTGTCCGGCACAACGCGCCGGAAGGGATTGAAATCCTTTTTGTTTTTTGCGCACTGCGACAATTTAATTGACATAAGGCAAATTCAGGCGCATCTTCGACGCAGCTTTTACGGTGCTTTTTTCTCGACGCTTTGATGTAAAAGTGTTTTAAATCATGCACCTGAAACATCTGAACGGCGCCGTATTTTCGGTGCTGTGAACAGGACGGGTACCGGAAACAAAGACCGGATACCGCTCAAGCGAATGGATGCTGCCATGACCTATGACCCTTACGAAGCGGCTGATGCCGCAGCGCTGCAAAACGACCACGACATGCTGCAAAGCAGCACCGATACGGCCGATGCCACGCAAAAGTTTTTTCACCTGAACGATATTATCTCCCTCACGACCGGTCTTTTGCTGGCGCAAGAAGGCTCGCCCGCGCTGCACCGTCTTGCCGCTTTCGTCATGGGCTCCGATGCGGACGCGGCGCAAACGCGCGCGAATATTGAAACCGTCAAAACCTGCCTTGAAGAGCAGCTGCCGTTTCTGGCCGATGTCAGCCTTGGCGGTGTTTATCCGATTTATAAAATTGACCCGTCGCCGTCCAATCCGTATTTGCGTGTGTGGCTTGAAATGCAGGCACTGCGCTTTGGCGAAGAGCATGCGGTCATGACCTTTGCCGCATGGCAGACGCGCAAAAATCAAAACAAGGCCGCGGCAGCCAATGCCAATGGCCGCGGCGCATCCCGCACTTCCCTTTGATATTTTCCGGCGCGCTGCCGGTTTTTTTATGTGCGATATTCTGCGCGCTTAACGCGGCGCAATGCGCGAGCGCACGGCTGCCGGTTTCATGACGCTAAGGCTGCGCGCGAGTGCGGCCGTTTTCTTTTGCTGCTCTTCTGCGTAGCGTTTTTCCGCACTCTCGAGCGCTGTCAGCGCGAAGCGGCCTGCGGCTTCGCAAATGTCGCGCGGGCTTTCGTCCTTGTGGTCGGTGGCATCCGCATCGGCGCCCGCCATGACCAAAGATTCAATCATGCCGAATTGCAGCGTATGGGCGGCGTAATGCAGGGCGGTCTTGCCGCTGTAATCCGTTTTATCCGTCTTCGCGCCGCGCGCCAGCAGCCCTTGCAGCATCTGTTCATTGCTGCTTACCGCAGCGTCCACCAGCGCGGCGTAATGCAGGGCGGTCTTG
>DDBY01000028.1 GCA_002334985.1 Micavibrio sp. UBA2020 | reverse complement strand
GGTTTGTGGTGTCTGGAAATATTCGGCGACGCGCAGGATATGGGCGCAGGCTTCGCTGTCGCTGCCTGCATCGTGGTGGTTGAGGTCAAAGCCGATATGCGCGCAGATGGTCGATAGTTTGTGGTTATAAAGTCCCGGCCAGCTGCGCCGCGCCAGCTGCACGGTGCAAAGCCAGTTTTTGCGCGGCATATCTATTTCGGCGCGCGCCATGGTGCCGGCCAGCACGCGGCGGTCGAACCCCGCGTTATGTGCGACCAGAAGCGGCGCGGCGTCAAACCAGGGCGCGAACGTATCTTGCCACAATTCGGCGAATGTCGGCGCATCCCGCACCATATCGGGCGTGATGCCGTGGATGTCGATGAAATCGCGGCGGATATAAAGCCGCCCCTCGGGCCGCATCAGCCATGATTGTTTGAAAACCGTCTCGCCCGCGGCATCCACCGCGCAAAGGCCGAGCGCAATGGCGCTGGCCGCGTCGTAATTCGCGGTTTCAAAATCCAGACAAAGCGCGGCGATATCGGGCATGTGTTTTATACGGCCTTCAGCATGCTGCGCGCAGCGTCGAGGTCTTCGGGCGTATCCACGCCCAGCGGCACGGTATCGACCACGGCGACATCGATGCGCATGCCAAGGGCGAGGGCACGCAGCTGTTCCAGCCGCTCGCGTTTTTCAAGCGCGGCGGGCGGGGCGGATACGAAACGCTGCAAAGCCTCGCGGCGGTAAGTATAAAGCCCGATGTGATGCAGCAAAACGCCATCGCCCGACGGTGCCGTGGTGCGGCTGAAATAAAGCGCGCGGCCGCGGCGCTCCCCTCGGTCGAAATCGATTTCGGCAATCGCTTTCACCACGTTGGGGTTGGTCTTTTCGCTCTCGTTCGTGATGATGGCGGCCAGCGTGCCGATATCGACATTGCCGTCGGCCAGCAGTTCAAACGCGGTATGGATAAGCGCGGGGTCGATGGTCGGCAAATCGCCCTGCACGTTGATAACGCCGTCGTGTTTGCCTTCGGGGTCCAGCTGGTTGAGCGCGCGCAGGATGCGGTCGGAACCGCTCGGCAGTGCGGGGTCGGTCAGCACGGCTTCGCCGCCGGCGGCTTCGATGGCGGCTTTAATCTCGCTCTCGGCGCAGGCGATGACCACGCGGCCGATGTTCGCTTCCTCCGCGCGTTTCATCACATGCACAATCATCGGCAGGCCGTGAATGTCGGCCAGCGGCTTTTGCGGCAGGCGCGTCGATGCCATGCGCGCCGGTATCATCACAATAGGATTCGACGGCAGCGCGGATGCAGCAGGCGCGGCGGCTTTGGCAGCGGTTTTCAGGGCTTCGGTCATGACATCCTCCATCTCGGTATCGGAAACATTCTATCGGTTTGTCGGGGCGGGTTTATCGGCCGGATTTATCGGGCGCATTTATCGACGGCGTTTTAAACGCCAAAAACAACCTACAAACGATGCCGGAGGGTAGCGCGTTCCGCCCGGAAAAGCAATCTGGCCGCATTTTGCGTGAAAAAGGCTTCTGTTCCGCCCCGCAGGCTTTTAAAATCCCTGCCGGGGCAGGGCAAAGCTTTAAAGCAAGGGGGTATTTGGTGCGCGGACAGTTTGGCATGTTGATGCGGGCGGCGGTTTTGGCCGCGATGGTGGCGTTTTTGCCGCAGGCGGCATTCGCGGCGGAACCGGCGCCGCGCGATTGGGGCGTGCAGATATTTCCCGCCATGGAAAAATACGGGTTCATCCGTTTTTATACAATGTGGCAGAGCGAATTTGCCGCCGCCGTCGATGCCGCCGCGGCCGCAGGCATGCGCCGCGCCCTGATTGCCAAACGCTGGAGCGAGATAGAGCCCCGCGCCGGAAAAATAAAAACCGATGACATCGCGCGCGAGGCCGCGCTTTACCGTGCAAAAAATATAGACATCTTTTTCGGCCTGCAGCTTATCAATACCGTCAAGGCGGAACTGCCCGAAGACCTTTCCGGCAAAGCATGGGATTCGCCGGAGGTAGCTAGCCGCGCGCTGGCTGTGGTAGACAAAACTCTTGCGCTTCTGCCGCAAGACCGTCCGGTCTATTTTTCATTCGGCAACGAAGTGGATGTTTATTTCGAAAAGGCGCCGCAGGAGCTGGATGCGTTTTTGCGTTTGTACGCAGCCGTGCGTGCACATATCGCGGCGCGCTACCCGCATGTCAGAACCGGCATCACCACAACCTATGACGGTTATTTGCACGGGCGCAAGGCGATGATTGCGCAAATTCAGGCCGCAACCGATATTGTGATTTTCACCTACTACCCGCTTGACGGGTTCAAGGCGCGCCCGCCCGATGCGCCGCTGCGGGATATTCCCGAAATGGTCAAGGTCGCATCGCCGCGCCCGCTGGTGCTGCAAGAAGCGGGCTATCCCAGCGCCGCGCGCATCGGTAGCTCCGAAGACATGCAGGCGGATTTTGTGCGGCATTTGTTTGCGGCGTGGGATGCGGCAGCCGCGGATATTTTGCATGTGAGCGTATTCATGCAAACCGATTTCACCCGCAAAATATGCGAAGATTTAACCGCCTACTACGGCCTGTCCGCGCCTGCTTACAAAGATGACTTTATGGCGATGCTCTGCACCCTTGGCCTGCGCACCGCAGACGGCCGCGAAAAACCCGCCTGGGCTGCCCTGCGGGAGGTGGCAGGGCGTTAATGGGGTGCCGTGTCGCTCTCGGGGCTTTTTACGCGCCAGCTTTCCACTTCTGCAGTGGTGTCTTCGTATATTTGGCGCCATTCTCCGAGTTTTATTTTCGGGATTTCGATGTAGTAATCAAAGGGTTCTTTTTGAAAGCGCAAGAAACAACCGCTAGCGCAAACAATATCTGCCGATAGGCTGCTGTCTCTGCTCGTTTGGTAGTATAGCGTCCCCTCAGGCAGAAAGCGTGCGCCGTTCATATCTGGTGCCGGGGACTCGGATAGCTCTTCTTTCTTTCGCCAACGCGACAGGGAATCAATGCTGCGCGGGTAAGGAGATTTTGGCGCCAGATGATAAATGCCTGCACGGCCTGAAATGTCCAACATGACGGGTGTGTGATAGTCTGTATAGTAGAGGGCTGCGCCATGGCGAACGACTGTTCTTGCACCCGGAAATTTATAGGCCTTGTTGTCAATGAAGGCCGAAATATACTCAGCTTGCGGGCGTGGCCAAGGTTTATCGGCATAATTAGTTTCTGGCTGGCAGGGCACAGCTCTCAGTTCAGAGCGCCCTTCGGTTTTATAGTGTTTGTTTCCATTGATGTGCCATACCTCATATTTGCCGGGTGCTTTTTCAACGTGCACGCTGGCGTCGTAGTCTTTAGGCCAATTACATTGCGTGAAGCTGAAAAAGCGGGGCATCTGGATAAACGCCAAAGCGTGGGGCGGTTTGTTATCCGGCAGTGCTATGCAATAAGGATGGCCGCCCGCAATTTCCTTGGTCGCTGATGTGATGTTAAGGTGCGGGGATATGGCTGAAGAAAAGCTATAAAGCATGACGAGGGCAAAGCTGCCCCAAAAAATGGCGCGGGCATAGTTGCGCGACGTTTTCCGCGCAAACGAAAACGATTTAAAGGCAATAAGTGGAATAGCAAGCGCATAAAGCGCTAAGGCAAGTTTGGATACAAAGACGGGCGCATCATCGTGTGGCAGCTGCCGCAAAAAGATGCTGTCAAAAAAAGAGGTCGCGAAAACACTTGCAACGAGCCCGAACACAAAAACAATAAAAAACCAGAAACTGATTCCCAGCTTTTTTAGAAAAAACTTGATGTGTTTCAAATGAAGTCCCCCGCACACCTATTCAGTATAGCATGGATGGCGGGTTTTTGTCACGGTGCGAGTGTTTGCGGACAGCGGCCGGCTAACCCAGCGCCGCGCGCACCTTGTCGGGCTCATCGACTTTGATAAGGGCGTAGGGGACGGTGCCGCTTTCGGCGAGGGTGCGCAGGTGGTGCAGGGTTTTGTAATCGCTGCCCGCGGCGCTGACGCGGCTGTTGGCGGTGGAGATTTGCAGGCCGAGGCCGGCGGCGGCCGCCCATTCGCCCAGCGCCGGTTTGAAATCGGTGGTGGTCGTGTCATAGGCGGCGATGCGGATTTCGCGGTGCAGTTCTTGCAGCACATCGCGCGCTGAGGGCTGATAATAATCCACCAGCGGCACATAGCCCGGGCCGATGTTTTCTTCGCCAAACAGAATTTTGGATTTGATGGCGGGCACCAGCATGATGTCCGCGTCATGCGCACGGAAATCGCGCAAAATATCCCAGTTGAACGACGAGACGATAACATCATGCGCACGCAATGCCTGCGCATGTTTTTGCATCAGGGCGCAGACGGCGGCAACGCAGGTGGTATCCTTGATATCAAGGTTGATAATCACGCGGCGGTCTGTGTATCCGAAAACGAGTTCGAATAAACTTTCGAGGCGCGGCACAAGATGGCCGCCGCCGATATCGACGGCCGCAACCTCTGCCGCGCTCGTTTTTGAAACCAGCTTTCCGGCCAGCGCGGCGGCCATGGCGGGGGCGGCGTGCTGGTCGATTTCGTCGTCGTGGATAAGCATCGGCACGCCATCGGCGGACAAAAATACGTCACATTCAATGCCGTCCGCGCCGTTATCGAGGGCGTATTTAAAAGCGGCCAGCGAATTTTCCGGCAGCAGATGCGGCAGGTTTTCCGGCGTTTTCAGCGCGGCGGGCGTGGGGCCGTATCCGCGGTGGCCTATGATTTTAAAGCCTTTTTGGCGCTGCAGCATTTTATAAACCTTGTTTCCGTCAAGTGCTTATGGAATAATACTCGTGTAAAAGCAAGAATCTAATAACACCCGTACAGTTGGTTGGAAATGGGTATTGTGATTATCGGACATCGCGGCATGGGGCCTACCAGCACCTTGCCGTCCATCGAACCGCAGACGCTGCCGGAGAATTCGCTGGCCGCTTTTGCGCGCGCGCTTGAACATGGCGCCGACGGCCTCGAATTCGATGTGCATATCACCCGCGATGGCGAAGTTGCGGTTATTCACGACAACCAGCTGAACAAAAAAATCGCCGGCGCCGACCGCAAGGGCACGGAGCTGGGGCTTGTATCCGCGCGCACGATGGCGGAGCTGTCATCGATGGACGTCGGCAACGGCCAAGGTATCCCGAGCCTCTCGGACGTGATGGATTTCATGATTGCCGCGAATGCGGAATATAGCGCGCGCACCGGCAAAAACCTGATGATAGATATCGAGCTGAAGGGCGAGGGCGTCGCCGCCGCCACCTATAACACCATCAAGCCCTATATCGATGCGGGTTATGTCGCGCGCGAAGATTTCGTGTTCAACAGTTTCAACTGGGACAACCTGCGCGATTTGCGCGCGCTGGATGGCGAGCTGAAACTCATTCCCGCCATCCGTACCGAAGATTTGTTCGGCAAGGAAAGCGTAACCATGCCGGGCTGGAAAGTGAAAGAAGGGGCGGAGTATTGTCTTGATGCCTTCGCGCGGCTGAAGTCGCTGCATAACGAAATCGGCTGCCATGCTTTTGATTGCATCGTGTTCGATTTGCGCCAGCCTTTTGTTGAATTTTGCGCATCGAACCGCATCGGGCTTTTTACCTCTACCTCGGCCGAAACGGTCAAGGCGGATAGCATTCGCGAACCTCTTGCGCTGATGACGGCGGCGGCGACGCGCTTGCCTGTCGTTTGTTTCCGCGCCGACCATGCGGGCGATACGCGCGCATTGGTGAGCGAGATTTGCCGCGAACAGGCCTATATGGCGGAGATGAAAAAGCCCGAAGACGGCTACCCGCAAGAAACCCGCCCCGACTCTCCTGCGCGTAAAAAAACGGGCAGCAAATTCACGCCGTCCTGACAGTTATGCCGAAGAGCTTTCGGCCAGTTCCGCTGCAGGCTCGCTGGCGGGCGTGGCCACTTGGCGCATAAGATAATCTTTCGTTTCGTTGAGCGCGGCGCGGATAGAGGCAAGGCTTTTCAGACGCGCGGCGCGGGTGGAGGGGTTCATTTCCTGCGCATCGGCGCAAAGGGCATGCAGTTTTTGCGCGCCCGCCATGCCTGCGCTGCCTTTCATGCGGTGCGTTACTTCGACCCAAGCCGCGCAATCGCCGTCAAGGCAGGCGGCGGGCAGACAGGCAAGGTCTTTTTGCGCCTGCGTCAGGTATAAATCGACATAGGCGGCCAGCTCTTCCGGTGTATCCACATATTGCAGCAAAACCGACATGTCCACCGCGGGTGCTGCTGCATGCTGTTTTATATCAGGTGCGGCGGTGTTTCCGTCCGTGTTGTCGGCGCCGCGTGCGGGCGTATCGGGCAGGGCTATCCACGTTGACAGCAGGATACGAAAGGCCTCCGCATCAATCGGCTTGCTGAGGTAATCATCCATGCCCGCCTGCAGGCAACGCTCGCGCGTGCCGGGCAGCGCATCGGCGGTCAGGGCGATAATCGGCACGCAGCTTTGTACGCTGTTCAGCTGGCGGATTTCACGCACCGCTTCATATCCGCTCATTTCCGGCATGTGGCAGTCCATAAGAACAAGGTGGTAATTTTTACTCTTCACGGCTTCGACGGCTTTGCGGCCGTTTTCGACAATATCCACATGCGTGATGCCCATGCGTGCCAGCAGACGCGCGATAAAAACCTGGTTGAGGGCATGGTCTTCCGCGACCAGAACATGCATGGCGGATGCGGGCAGGCGCACCTGCGCCGCTTTCGGGCGCTTGGCTGCCGCCGGCTTGTGGGCGCTCTCAACACTGTCTGCCACAGGGAAGGGGATTTTGAACCAGAATACGGAGCCCACGCCCGGCGTGCTGTCAACGCCGATGCTGCCGTAGCGGCGTGTTGCCGACTGGTCTGCCTGCGTAAATTTCTGGAATATCATCGCGTGCTTCTCGGGCGCAATGCCGATGCCGGTATCCGCAACCTCCCCGTAAATTTCGATATGCTCATCGTCAAGGACGTTATGGCTGATTTTTACCCGAACATGGCCGTCATCCGTGTATTTGATGGCGTTGTGAATAAGGTTGGTCAGGATGCGCCCCGTGCGCAGCGGGTCGCCCTTGATGAAGGGCGGGATGCCGTCTTTGTAGATGACGTCAAGCGCCACGCTTTTGGCCTGCGCCAGCGGCAACAGGGCTTCTTTGATGCCCGACAGGCTTTCGGCAAAATCGAACCCGATGCTCTCCAGCGTGAAGTGGCCGGATTCGATTTTGGATATATCAAGAATATCGTTCACGATTTCAAGCAGCGTATCGGCTGATTTTTGCACGGTTTGTGCCATGCTCTGGCTGTCGGCGCTGATGCGCGTGTCTTCGGCCAGCATGTGGCTCATGCCGATGATGCTGTTGAGGGGGGTGCGCAGCTCGTGGCTCATATTCGCCAGAAATTCGCTTTTGGTGCGGCTGGCTTTTTCCGCTTCTTCTTTGGCGATACGGTAACTTTCGGTTTTTTCGCGCACAAGGTCTTCAAGGTTCAGGCGGTGTTTTTGCAGCTCCAGCCGCGATTTTTCCAGCGGATGGGTAACGAAATAGCGCACATAGGCGATGGCGAGAAGAAACATAGAAAGCCCCGTCCAAAGCACGATGCGCTGGGTATCGGACAGGCGTTCGTATTTTTCTTCCTGCAGGTTTTGTGCGCTGGTAATCGCCGCTTCCTGCCGCGTCAGCGCTTCTTCAAGCAGGGTTTCCATCCGGCGCAGCTCTTTCAGGCTGCCGCTTTTTTCTTCTTTACCGGTTTTAAGTTTCATCCACGCAAGGTCTGCCCGCGCAATAACGGCGCGTATTTCGTGCCCTGTGAACCCCTCGAACGGCGCGCTGCGGCGGCCGTCTGCGCTGAAAACAATGGTGCCGCCATGCAAAAAGGCGTGGAAATTATCGCTGACCATTTTTGCAGCTTCCTGCATTTTGCGTGTGCGCGCCGTGCTGGTTTCTTCGGACTGCTGGCTGTAAAAAACATAGCGTGTGATAAGCATGCGTTGCAGCGCCATGGCGTTCAGGACACGGCTTTCGTGCGATTGCGCCTCTAGGCGCAAGCTTGAAAACAGGTATGAACCGGACATCAGCAGCACAAAAACCGCCAGCAGGGTAAAAAGCTGCATGAATACAGAATGACCGGAATAGCTGCCGATGCTCTCATCCTTCCGAGTGCCCTGTGCCGCTTTGTTGACGTACATGCCAAGCAAAAGTGCGCCGATAAAAAGGGCGCCGCAGGTCAAGGCAACGGCCACAATCAAAAAGTGGTTTTCCTGATGCGGTGTGTATCTGCAATCCGCCCAGGGCAGCATGACGGTTGCTGCCATGCCGGTGTAGTGCATGCCGCAAATGGCGATGCCCATAATGCCGGCGGCGACGCCTTGCCAGACGATGCTGCCCGGGCCCTGATAGCTGCGCAGGTGATTGATAACAACGATGGCGGAGGCGCTGGCCGAGACGGCAATCAGCACGGAAATAAAAAACAGCGACGGAATATAGCGGATGTCGGCATCCATTTTCATCGCGGCCATGCCGCTGTAATGCATGCCGCAAATACCAAAGCCCAGCAAAATCGCCGCGCCGCAAAGGCGCAGGGGGCTATGCCACCCGCGCCCGGAAAAATGGATAACCACCCACGCGACGGCGGTGGCGATAAGGAAAGACGCGGCGGTCAGCGGCGCGTTGTATTCGACCTTCATTTCCATCTGGTATGAAAGCATGCCGATAAAATGCATCGCCCAGATGCCCGCGCCGAACGAAAGGGCGCCGGCCAGATGCAGCCATATCCGCAGGCGGCGGGTAGCGCAGCGCGGCAGCTCGAGCGCAAGGCGGATACCCGTGAACGAGCCCACCATCGCAATCAAAAAGGATAGAAAGACCAGAGAAGCTGTATAGTTTCCGCTATAGGTCTGCGCGGGAATTTCGCCGGACAGGAAAAAGTTCTGCATCAAAAACGTGTAAAGAGAATCCATATCGGTTTCCTTCCGGCTCTTGGCGCGCGGGGTTATCGTGACAACAGTTCCGCCTGCTCAAGGCATTTGCCCAGTGCTTCTTCGATTTTGTCTTTGGTGAAAGGTTTGCCGACAAACCCGCGCGCCCCGCGCGCCTGCGACAGCAGCACGTTGTCTTTAACGCGGTCTGCGCTCAGGATGATGACGCCGGCGGTATTATCGTAGCGGATGATCTCCTCCAAAAGGTCAACGCCCGAGCCGCAGGGTAGGTGAATATCCAGAAAAACCACGTCAGGCAGATGCTCGCGGTAGGCCGCGACAAGGTCTTTGCCGTCGTCAAGCGCGATAACCTTTCCATGCGGCGCCAGCACCTTCGAGAGCAAGGAGCGCATGAACATGTCGTCATCAACGACAAAAAAGACGCGCTCACCCCGGGACTGGCGCTTTTCCAGCAGCGCGCTGCCCGAGGCTGCGGGCACCGGTGCGGTTTTGGCGGCGGGGGGCTGGGGTTCTGCCTTGGGGGCGGTGGCAAGGTGCAGGCGGATGGCGATAACCTCCAGCCCCTCGCGGGTGATGTTGCCGGTGTTGACGGTGCAATTGTATTCCGGCAGGTGCGCGGTCAATTCGCGTTTCATCTGCGGGAAATCAACATGTTCTTCCAGCATGACCAGCGACAGCACCTTGCGCGTGCCGCAAACGAAAATAGCGCCGGGACGACGGCCGAAAAATTCATAAACGCGCGTCGCGACAGCATTGATGTCGGGCACTTCCTCGTCTTCGATTGAAATATCAACGGCTTTCCAGCCTGTGGTATCGGTGCGGATATAGTCAATCAGTTCCTGCAGGCGGGCGGGCGTGATGTGGTTGTATATCTTCATTTGGTGCGGCGGTTCGGTGCGGGCGGTTTCCATGGCTAGTCCCCCTTATTTGAAAAATATGTCTAAAATATGCTGGCCGTTTCCTCGCCGAGGACGAGGCTTAAAAATTCTTTTTTGCCGAAAGGCTTTATCAACATGCCGCGTGCGCCTGCGGCTAGCATCTTTTTAAGCGCGGACATGTTTTCCTTGCCGCTCATGACGATGACGCAGGCATCCGGGTCTTCTTCCAGCAGCGCATCGAGCACGGCGTCGCCCGTTTGCAGAGGCAGTCTGTAGTCCAGAACCACGACAGCCGGATGATGGCGGCGGTAAGCTTTCAGCGCCTGTTCGCTATTGCTGGCGCTGATAAAATCGCAGCGACCCTTCAGCGCGCTGCGCATCAGCCAGCGGGCGGCAAGGTCGTCTTCCACCAGCAGAACGCAGGGCAGTGCTTCCACGCCCGTTTTGGACGTGCCCGCGGAAGAGAAGCTGTCTGGTCTTTCAAAATGGGCCACGGTGCCTGTCTCCTGTTGCAAATCACTGCCGTCGTTTTCGTCTTGTTGTTATCTTTGCAATCCGTGTGCCATAAAAAAGTCTTTGCTTTTCAATGGGGCTGTATAGAAATTGTGTCCAAAATCCGGACACCTGTCGCGGCTGTCCGGATTTAAGGCAGACGCGTTTGCGTGCCGTATTCATCCAGCGATTTTTCAACGCGGGTATATTCATCGCAAATGTCGAAAAGCAGACTGGATTTGACGCTGATGTCGCAAACGGCATTCTGCGCCTGCTCGCAAAGCGCGCTCAGCCCCCGCGCGCCGATGCTGCCGGCGCCGCCCTTGAGCATGTGGGCGGCTTCACGCCAGTCATTATGCGCTTTTGGTGAAAGGCTTGCCTGCAGGACGTCGATATTCTTGCGTGACTGCGTCAGGAAGGCCTCCACCAGCTCGCGGGTCATTTCGGTGTCGCCGTCCGTAAACGATTGCAGATGCCGGAAATCGACCGGCGGGCCGTTATGCGCGTCTTCTTCGCCTTCTTCCTGCGCAGCGGCGGTGATTTGCTCAAAGGCGCTGTCAGGCGCGGCAGCGGGAAAAGCAATCCATTGGCCAAGGATGTCGCGCAGCTCGTCGATATCGATGGGCTTGCTGATATAGTCATCCATGCCAAAGCGCAGGCATTTTTCTTTTTCACCGGTCATGGCATTCGCGGTCATGGCGATGATGGGGATGTGACGTTTTGTGCCCAGCTCGCCCGCGCGGATTTCGCGCGTGGCGTCATATCCGCTCATCTCCGGCATGTGGCAGTCCATCAGTATCAGGTCCCAGCGGCCGGTTTTTGCCTGCGTGGCCGCGGCGCGGCCGTTTTCAACGATGTCGAATCTGGATATGCCGAAGCCCTCCATCAGCCGTGTCATCAAAATCTGGTTCATCGGGTGGTCTTCCGCGATAAGTACCCGCGCGGCTGCGGGCTGCAGGCTGCCGTGCGATTGGGGCTTGCGCTTTTTGCGATCGCGCAGGGCTGAAATTTGCGTCGTCGTTTTGAACGGAATGACAAAACGGAAAGTAGAGCCGCTGCCCATGGCGCTTTCCACCCCGATAGTGCCGCCCATCAGCTCGACCAGTTCGCGCGTGATGGCAAGGCCAAGGCCTGTACCGCCGTAGCGCCGCGTGGTCGAAGTATCCGCCTGCACGAATTTGTCGAAAATCTGCGTCTGTTTTTCCGGTGGAATGCCGATGCCGGTATCGCGCACCTCGCAGCATATCTCGACATTTCCGTCTGCGGTGGGCGTGGCCTGTGCAAAAACCTCGACGGAGCCTTTTTCCGTGTATTTCACGGCGTTGCTGATAAGGTTCATCAAAATGCGCGACACGCGCAAGGGGTCGCCGACGATATAGGGCAGGGCGGAGGGGTTATAACGCCCGACAAGCGAAAGCCCCTTTTCGCGCGCCAGCTGCTCCAGCGTCATCAGAACGCTGTCGAGGACATAAGACAAGTCAAAGCCGAGGCTTTCCAGCGTGACCTCGCCCGCCTCGATTTTGGACAGGTCCAGAATATCGTTCACAATTTCAAGAAGGTTGGCTGAGCTTTTGTGCACGGACTCCACAAGTTCCCGCTGCGGCGCGGGCAGGGTGCTGCCCATCAGCAGGTGCGTCATGCCGATAATGCTGTTGAGCGGCGTGCGCAGTTCATGGCTCATATTCGCCAGAAAATCGCTTTTTGCGATGTTGGCCGCTTCGGCCACTTCCTGCGCGCGCTTGAGCTGCTCGTTCATTCTGACGAAATCGCTGACATCCGTATGTGCGCCAATCAGGCGGGCGGGGCGGCCGCTGCTGTCGCGCGTGACCGTCGCGCGGCAAATAACGTGGCGCGGCACCCCGTCTGCGTGTAAAAAGCCGAGCGTCGCGGATACCTGATGGCGGCTGTTCAGGCTTTCGTCGATAAACTGCTGCGCTTTGGCGCGGTCTTCCGGCACAATCAGCGCGTACCAGTCTTCAATCGTGCCGGTTTTGGATTCGGATTGAAAGCCGAGCATTTCCTGACAGCGCGGCGACATCCACAGGCGGTTTTCAAGGGCTTGCCAGTCCCATATCCCGTCGCTGGCGCCTTCGGCGGCAAGCTCGAACCGGCGCTCGCTTTCGGCCAGTTTCTCGTCCCGCTCCTTGCGCAGGTTGGCGTTGAGCGTGTTGAGTTCCTGCGACATAGTGTCGAGCGCGTGCTGCTGGCGTTGCAGCGTGCGTTCGTAATCGGCATAGGCCTGACTGATAAGCGCGCAGACGGCGTCTTCGGCCTGAAGCTTTGTCTTGCCCGCCGTCTTGCGCAATTGCCATTCAAGCAGGGTGTGGGTCATGCCGTTTCTCCCAGCAGGGTTATGGTCATGGTCTGGTTATGCAGGTCGCATTTGCGGGTGGCGGGATGGGGGCATATTTCGCCGTAGGAATAAAACCCTGCAATCGGCAAATCGCCCAGCAGTCCGCGCACGGTGCCGACTTCGGCGGAAACACGCTGCCCCATCATCATATTGCGGCCGATACAGCTGACCAGCAGCGCGACCGAGGGGGCATAGTTCCGCGCGCTGACTTCCTCGAGCGCATAGGCCGCGGCCTGCGCGGCGCCGTCCAGCATGTTGTGCAGCGAGCCGTGCATCATACGCGCGACGTACCCTTGCGGGATGGTGTCGGAGAAGACGAGGCTTTGCGTTTCCTCGTCAATCGCGAAGGGGGTGCGCACAATGCTGTGCGCCTGTTCATGCGGCGGGCTGAGGCTGAGCGGGAACAAAAGCGCGCTGCCCGGCAGCTTGTCGGCATCTTCGCCGAGGTATTTTTTGTAAAGAGTGAGCGCGGATGTGCCGTCAAGTTCGTAAAGGATGTTACCGGCCGATTTGGTGATAACCCGCTCGGGGCCAAAGCCGACCCAGCCGCCGACGCTGCCGCAAGCCGCTTGAAAAGCATCACCGTAAAAGCCGATGGCCGCAATGTTGCCCTCCTGCGGCAGGTTATCGACGCCGACGCCTGTCTGGCGGAAATCCGTGCCATCGCCCGCGAGTCCGCCCGCGACGACAACGTCGCTGTTTTTACCGCAACCGGCCACCAGTCCCTGCACCAGCGCGCTGCCTGTGACTTTCATGCCGTCTGACAGGATATAAATCAGCTTGAGCCCCGGTTT
>DDBY01000077.1 GCA_002334985.1 Micavibrio sp. UBA2020 | reverse complement strand
AGGTCGGCGGCGCGCAGGTCGGCGTCGCTCAGGTCGGCGGCGCGCAGGTCGGCGCGCTTGCCGCCCTCTTCATCGTCAAGCCACATTTTGTGCTGTTCGAGCACGACTTTGAGCGTAAGCCCGCCGCACATGACTTCGCCAGTCCAGCGGTTTTTGATTTGGTCGGTGAGTTGCATCTGCTGCCCCTATCGGTTGGTGATAGGGGTAGTTATATTAGAAAACTAATATTCAGTCAATAAGAAAAAATAAGAAAACTAATTTATTTATGGTATGCATTCGTCTGGGAATCTAAGTGTGGGTTTTTTTGCGTCATACCCAAATGCATAAGTAATTAAACCCCTGAATGACATAGATAGGGAATCGTCTTATGTTAGAAAATATGGATTGGGTAAAACCCTTATACAGCCGCAAAGCGGTTAGAGCTGCTGGGGCAGCATTAGTTGACACAGCATCGACCCCTGAACAAAGGGTCGATGCGCTTGTTATCGTGAATAACTGGCGAGCGGCGCACAACTACCCGCTAAATACTTTTAAGGTAACGCTTCGAAGAAAGAGCTCTGAAGTTTCAACGGAAAGCCTTGTGGCGCAGCGTATTAAGCGTCTGACCTCTATAGAGCTGAAGCTTTCTCGATATGAAAACATGAGCCTTGACCGCATGCAAGACTTAGGAGGATGCAGGGCTATTATGCCGTCTATAGCTAGCGTCTATAGGCTTACCTATAAATACATAAAGGGAAATCTTAAGCATAGGCTTACAAAGGTAGATGATTATATCGATAAACCTAAAGAGTCAGGATATAGGGGGGTTCATCTCGTCTATAAATATAATAGCGATAAAGAGAACGCTAAAATCTATAATAATCTTTGCATTGAAATGCAGTTTCGAACAGTAAGACAACACCAATGGGCTACAGCAGTAGAAACCGTTGGAACGTTTATGCATCAATCGTTGAAATCGAGCATGGGGAATAAAGAGTGGCTGCGTTATTTTGCTCTTGCTAGCTCTGCGATAGCTATAATCGAAAGAATGCCGATAGTACCAGGTACTCCTAGAGTAAAAAGAGAGCTTTATAGAGAACTATATAAGCTTCATATCAAGCTTAGTGTGAAAGCGATGTTTGCCGCGTGCAAGCACTCTATCTCTTTGCCAAGCTTGGAAGGATATAGAAAGAAATACTATTTTCTTCTTGGTCTTGACCCAGATAAACGGCGTATTCAAATCTCGGCTTTCGATAAAAGCCAACCTAAGCAGGCGCAGGCCGCCTATGACGAAGCCGAAAAAAGCTTAAATCCAAACTCTACAAAGGATATTGTTCTTGTTTCCGTAGATAGTTTTAAAGCTCTAAAAAAGGCCTATCCTAATTATTTTGCCGATACTACTGCTTTTGTTAAAACTATAGAAAATGTTTTGAAAGAGGCGGGCTTCAAGAAAGGGCTTCAGTAGCTACAGTTTAAATTTATTTTTGCTTCCAGTTACAGGTTTTTGCGATTTCGTCCAGATGGGGCGCAAATCCAGAAACGTCAAACTTTAAAATAGCTGGACTACTGTTGAACGGGATGAATTCTACGGTGAGGATTTTGGCATCCCTCAGGTCTTTGAGGAGCTTAATAGCTCCTATGGCAAAGGCTGCTTCCCCATCGGTACTTTCAGACCAATACTGTGTAACCGGCTTTTTATCATCAATCCTTAAGCGTATACGGGCTTTGTTATATTCGCCATACTCGACATTGAAGCGAGAGCTTGTTGATAGAAGCGCCTCCGTCTTGTTTTCGGAACAGCGGGCAACGAACTCAGCTCGTTTGGGGCCGCCAAGCCAGTACGAATATTCGTTTGAACTTTGCACAATAGCCATCACTGTGGGTGTGTCTGTCATCGCTGACTTGCTGCGCTGAATCACCCAGTTGGATGGCGCTGCTTCATACAAATTTGTTTTTAGTCCTGAAGATTTCCCAGTATTTACAGTGTAGTCGGGAAGTTTTGGAGAGGCAGTCTGTCTACTGTCAGGTGACGTGAAATATCCAATCATCCAAAATGTCGCAAGCAGGCCGATTATGACCGTTACTGGGTGCGTTCTTCTAATTGCTTCTCCGCAATGCGGACATGCTTTAGCATTTTTGCTGATTTCTTTCGCGCAGGCTTTGCATTTAATCAAAGCAGACATTTTTTACCAACCTATAGATTTAAATTTTATATCCGGAGCTTTTGGCGAAGTCTAAATATGCCGCAAAATATTCCGGCGGAATAAAAATAGTTACGAATCCCGCATTGCCTTGCACTTTGAGCGCCATGCCATCTTTTGATTTTGCGTATGATTTAAGCTGGCTAGGCGAGATGTCGATGCCAACATGCTCATGAAGCGTGCACCCATATTTGGAGCATGTCCCCACGTCGCGGGAGATTTGAGTTAGTTTAAAAGATTTCCCGCCGCTATACGCTGCGTTGAGAAAAGCCCATTCGCTGAAATTTGCATGCACATATATTTGCAAATCTCCGATGTTTTTGTTTTTCTGCGAAAATCCGCGAATAAACCAGGTATAGTTGCTAAGCGATATACTGGGGCCTTTGACGGTATGAACGTCAGAATAGCTGTCGTGCGTCGCGGTCGTTAAAGAAAGAACCTTGTCATAGTCATTTGCTATCCAAGGCGTTTCAAAGCACCCTGTTAAAAAAAGCGAAAAGGCAAAAGCCGCAAAAATTTGAAGCCGCATTTAAATCTCCGTTTTAAAAGAACTAACGTGTTACCGCATAAATAGCGCGGATTTCTTTAGCTTTGAATTTCAATTTTTTTGGCGGGTTATATTGCTCCAGCACAAAATCAGTGCCTTCGCGTCCCATGTAGCGTTTAACAATAGCGTTGCCTTCTTCTTCCAGCACCACGACGCAATCTTGCCCGATGGCGGGCTGCGTCCACGGGTCAACCCACACGCGCTCGCCGTGGTAATGCCGCGGCTCCATGCTGCTGCCGGCGATATACATCATGAAGGCACCGCGGACGTTGGAGAGGGCAGGCGGGCAGGGTTCGTAGCCGATGATGTGTTCTCCTGTCAGCATCACTGAATCGTCGCTGGCGGCCGCGGCGGGTCCGTAAACCGGTATGAGGCCGGGCTCAGGCTTAAAGGCTTTTCCCGTGTATAGGGCTCCGCTCATGCCGTAGGGCTTATCTAGGGATTCCTGACTGTAGATTATATCTTCTTTGGGGCCGGTTCCGTCTTCGAGCCAGTCAATGTTGACGCGTAAAACTTTAGCTATTTTGCTCAAATGCTTGGTAGAGCCGCGCTGAAGTATCTGGGAAACGGCGGACTGGGTGATTTTGCATGCCTCTGCAACAGCGGCCTGGTCGATGCCGAGTTCGCGCATGCGCTCAATCATGCGGTTGCCGAGGTCGGAAAATTTTTTCTGCTTCGTGTTCATAAGTTTTTTTATACGAAAATCATGCGCTTAAGTCTGCTTTAGAAAACTGTTGCCAAAAAATAAGATTTCTAATATTTTCTTAAGCATGACATCTCTCGTTATTAAAACACCTCACGATGCCCTTGTCGCCGCGATTGAAATCGCCGGAGACCAAGAAAGTTTGGCCGAAAAGATGGGGATTACACAGTCAGCTGTCTCGCAAATGCTCAAGCGCGGGAAGGGGGTAACGGCTGAGCGCGTGGTAGATGCCGAGCGCGCGGTCGCTGGCAAGATTACCCGCGCGCAATTCCGCCCAGACCTGTACGCAGCCGGGTGATGCATGCTCTCACCCCTCCATACAGGCCTTTGCCGCTCTCCTGACTTCGCCCGCAAGCGCGCCTATCCACTTTGGCCACGGCGTCTGCCCGGCCAACTGTTCAAGGCGGTTTGCGATGGCGAGAAGCTCTTGCGCTGTCTGTTCATCTTCTTTGGCCGCGCGGCTGGCGCGGCGTTGCTTCTTACCGAGCGCGGGGAACGTTTTTACCTCGCCCACATCTGACATCCCTTTCTGCTGTTAACCGACAACCCGAATATTTCACCCAAGCGAGATTAAGGAAAGGCCGAAAAATGACAAAAGTTAGACCGAACAAAATCCGCGGGCCGCTGACGCCCGAAGCCTGCGTGCTGCGCGCCGTTGGCATCCTTGGCCTTGAAGACGCCGCCGCCATCACGGGCAAGCAGCCGTCAACGGTTTACGCCTATGGCGACCCCGACAAGGAAAAGCACATCTCGGTCGAAGACGCCATCGCGCTTGACCTTGCATGCCTTTCCGAAGTCGGAGAAGCGCCGTTTACGTCGATGATGCGCGCGACTGTCGAGGCAGTCGATTTTCGCGGGCGCATGGAAATCACCGATGCGCTGCTCGGCGCCGTGGCAAGCGTCGGCAAGCTGGCCGAAACGGTGCGCGCGGCGAAATGCCCGACGGGGCCCGGCGGCCGCACGCTGACCATGAAAGAGCGCCGCCAGATTGAAACGCTGGGCGCGTCGCTGCTCAAGCAGGTGCACGAAATTATCGCGTCCGTCAAAGACGAGCACGCCGAAGAACAGGCGGCATAAGCCAAGACTGCCGGTAAACGGCGGCGATAGAGGGATTCACGGGGGAACTGTTGCGGGCGCTGTGCCTGCGCATGGCCTTCGTATAACGCCACGGAGGATATCATGGCAAAGAAGAAAACCGAAACCCAAGAAACCGTTGATAAGGAGCTGGAGACTGGCGCAGCTGGCGCGTCCGTCGATGGTGCGGATGAACCCGCAGGCGATGAAATCGCAAAGGAAACCATGACAGGTGACCTGCGCGACGTCGTCCTCGATATCGTACGCACGCTGCCGAAGCCTTGGCAGCAGCTGACGGAGAATGAACAGCGCAGCCTTGCCGATGACATCAACGCGCGCTGCGAGCGTGCTGTGAGCCGCTGCGTGCGCACGATTGCCGCCGACGGCCGCAAGGTCATCGCGGGCACGCTGGAACAGGTCACCATCAAGGACGGCATCAAGGCCGTCGTGAAGATGAACAAGCACGACGAGCAGCGCCACAGCGTCTTTGACAGCCAAGGTCTGGCCGTTCTGATGGTCGTCAGCGATGCCGCCGAATACACCGGAGAGCGCGCGCCGCCGGATATTCAGGCCGACCAGTCGCATCTCGCCCTCGGCGATAGTGACGACGACGACACGCCCGTTGCCGATAACACCAGAGCGGCAGCTGCCTGATGCGCAAGGTTTACCCCATCGCGCCCGTATCAAAGCCGCGGATGACCCAGCGTGACCGCTGGAAAGGCCGTCCGGCTGTCCTTGCCTATCACGCATTCAAGGACGAGGTACGGGCGCGTGGGGTGAACATTCCGGTGCCGTGCAAGGTGGTGTTTTACATCGCCATGCCCGGCAGCTGGAGCGCCAAGAAACGGGCTGCCATGAACGGGCAGCCACATACCCAAAAGCCCGACGTCGATAACCTCTGCAAAGCGCTGATGGATGCCGTTTTCGGCGACGACAGCCATGTCTGGTCAATCTGGACAGAAAAGCGGTGGAGCGACGCGGGACGTATAACCATAGAGGCACTGCAATGATGTACCTGCGCGTCGCAAACTGGAGCAGCTTCCAGCATTACAAGGACAGGAATCCGGCGTGGGTGAAGCTCCACAAGAGCCTGCTTGATGACTTCGATTTTCAATGCTTGCCGCTTGCTAGCAGAGCGCTAGCACCCATGATTTGGCTGCTAGCAAGCGAGTACAAAGACCCATCCGCGGGCCTCCTTGACTACAACCTGAAAAAAATTGCCTTCCGGCTCCGCGTTTCGGTCGATGAAATCGAGAGCGCGATTAAGCCATTGATTGAAAGCGGATTTCTTGAGGTGGTGCAGGACGCTAGCGCGCCGCTAGCAGAGGTGGAGCGCGATGCTAGCCCAGAGGAAGAGAGAGAGACAGAGGAAGAGAGAGAGACAGAGGAAGAGGAGAACGCGCCGCCGTGTGGCGTCGCCACCCCCGCCGCGGATGATGGGAGGGGAAGGGAAGCACCCGACGCGCCAGCCGCGCCAAGCCCTGCCAAGCCATTGCCGCAATCCAAGCCCAAGACCGAGCGCGCAGAGCGCCTGAAGGCGTTCCTTGGCCGGGAGGGAGAGGGCGATACCGCGCAGGCATGGGGCAGGTGGGCGCTCGAACAGGGGCTGAGCGCCGAGGAAATCAACGCCGAGATGCAGGTGTTTTGCGATTACTGGCATGCCCAGCCGGGGCAGAAGGGCGTGAAGCTGGACTGGCCGGCGACATGGCGCAACTGGGTGCGCCGAACCGTCGAGAAAAAGCAACGAGAGGAGGAACGCCGTGCAGTTTACCGAAAGTGAAACCAAGACGGGCAGGGCTGACCCTGCTGAGGTGCTGCGTCGCCTCGAAAAGCAATTCGGCTGGGAAGCCAAGCCGTGGCATTTCGAGCTCCTGCGCGTCATGGCGCCGCACGAGGTTCATGCCTGGTTCGGGCTGGCAAGCCTGAGCGATAAACGGATGTTCTTCGACGGCAAGACCCGCCGCGGTGTGCTGTGCTTTGACACCGTCCGCGCGAAATACACCGGCCAGCTGTTCAAAGCCTTCGGCGACATCGAGGTCTGCCTTGCATCGCAGCGCGTCGTTGTCCGGAGCTTCCGCACCATCCCGTCGCGTGCCAACCGCAGCGCGGAAACCACGGCCGCCATCCGCGCCGCCACGGAAAAAGCTGAAAACCTGTTTGGAGGTGTCAACGCATGACCCGCTCTCTCCTGAACCGCATCGCTACTGGCGAGGGCTGGACGCCCAGCGAATGGCAGCTCCTGCTCGCTGACCAGATAGGCGGCAACGCGGTGCGGAATATCTTCCGCCACGCCGAGCTGGTCGAGGACGCGCATGGGCGCCGCCTGCGCATTCCGGGGCACCTGCAGGCAAATGCGGCGCCGCACATGCCGGAGGTGCGCCGCGTGCTGGAAAAGCTGCCCTGATGCCGCCGCGCTGCACAAAGCGCTGGTTTGAGAACAAAGGCGATGCCGAAAAGTACGCGCGCATGTTTCCGATGGAGCGCCGGAAGTGGAAGAAAAAAACGATGCTGCGGCCGTACCGATGCCAGTTCTGCGGCAAATTTCACCTGACAAGCCAGAAAAGGGGATGACGTATGACCGAAGGGGTGGGGCGGCCGGAAGATGAAATCAGCGACAAGGTGCTGCGCAAAATCCACGAGGTGCGCCGCCGCAAGGAATGGCTGGTCGAAGAGCTGGAGCGCGATACCGACGCCGCGGCGGGTAAAAAGCGCATGCGCGTGGCGCAGGACAAGCGCCTGTTCGACGGCATCGGGCCGTACCGTGCTGAGACCTTGGAGTTGGTCTATGCCGCGCACCGCATGATTGTTGCCGGAATCGGCTGGCAGACGTTCAACCCCTTCCGCACCCCTGGCGGCGGGGGCGACATCGAGCGCGGCGCCACGCTGATGGTCGCGTATCGCCTCTGGGCTTACCGGATGCGGCAGGAGGGCAAATCACTGCGCTTCGTGCTGGACGTGGCCGTGGTTGGCATGGGGCTGCGCGAGGCAGAGCGCGCTAACCGCATGCGAAGCGGCACAGGATTGGCGGCGCTGAGCGAGGCGCTGGATATGTTCAACGAGACGCTCTCGCGGGAGCGTCGCAACAACAAGAGGTATTGAATGACCACCACCCCCGAACTGATGCCGGATGAAATCAGCCTGTTTCGCTGCCCGTGCGAAGGCGACATTAAATGGTCGGAGGATAGCTCTGACTCTTTGGCAACCTATGTCAACGAAGACCTATACACCGCCGCCTGCGCCGAGCGTGACGCGCTGCGGGAGTTGTGTGAGGGGATGGCTAAAGAGATACAGGAATTGAAATTTCATTCCGAAATTGTCTGTCAAGATGGAGAGCCTGAGTACCCGTTCCTCGGCGTTGGTTTATTTGAAGACCTATGGCAATCCCTCGCCGCCTACGAGAAACACAATGGAGGGGAGTGATGAATATAGAGTTCTTTGATTGTCCTGAAACACAGAAGATACAAATCACCGTCACCATTGATAGAGCATACATCGAAAATGAAACACATCCTTTGCCAGAGGGTATTCGGGAGATGATGACGATTGAGCAGTCTTTTGGAATTATCTCTGATGCTTGCCTTATGGCTTTAGGACTTGAAGAAAAAAGGAAAACCCAATGACCGACCAAACCAAAGCCGCGCTGGATGCGCTTGAAAGAATACACAACTGGTCACTCGGAAGGGTAATGTATGATGGCGTTACGGATGACTTTTACCGTTTAAAGCAAGCCCTCACCGCCCCACCCGCGCCTGTTTTGCCGCAGCCAACGGACGCGCAGAAGCGGGAATTGCTGGACGATATGCGATGCCAAGCGGTTTACAGCGACAAGGTGGCGGTGCCGATACCGCTTTACGAGCGCATCAAAACCACCCTCCAACCCCCCGCCGTGCCGAGAGGCCTGACCGCGCTGATACATGACGCGGATAGTGCGGTTCGCGGCGCACAGACGTTTATAAACATGTCAGGACAGAAAGACCTGAACGAAATCCAGAACGCTACGGCATGGCTAAACACAGCGAAGGAAAACTGCATCAAAGCCCTCGCCCTGCTCGGCGGGAAGGAGGGGCGGGATGGATAACGATGTATTGAAACAAATGATTGATGTTAGGCGCAAAAAATACAATACGACAAAACTGACGCGCCGCATCGTTATAGAACTTGCTGAATTTTTAGACATGCCGCCAATGGATACGGTTCAGCTTTTGGAAAACAGAGGCATTGCCCCTAAAGGCTCGGTTAAGTGGTTCAAATGGAACGGCGGCATCACTGAAAAACATATTGAACAAGCAAAGCAAGGATTATTGATATGACCGACCATAAAACCGTGCGCGAGGCTTTGGAGTATGCATCAGAACTTGTCACCAAACACACAGACCACCGAGCCTCCGTTTTAAGAAACGTCGGATATAAGATTGTTGAAGCCCTCACCACCCTAGACCGCATCGAAGCCGTGGAGACGGTGACGGATGACGAAGCATCTTCGTATATGGTGCAGTCTTTGCGTGACTATAAACTTCATCAAGGACAGTTCGGAGATACAGCAGCGCAGATTATTATAAAACACATACGGGCTAACGGCCTGCGCATTGTGAAGGAGAAACAGTGATGGCCAAAAGAGCTTATCCAGGCTATTACCCAACGATGAAGCCTGCTTTGCTCATCCTTGTGCTTCTTTTATTGAGCAATGCTATGTTCTGCTTCTCTTTTATCGAGGCAGTCAAAATCTTCTTGACGGTCGGGGACAGATAAGGCATGATTTCGGATAGATGCCCGAAGTGGCACTGCATAAGACCCCGTCCTGAAAGGTGCGGGGTTTTTCTTTTCCTCGCACATATCCCGCCGCGCACCGTCGAGAGCCTTTCCGGGGTCTTCGTCTCCTGATGGCTGCGCCGCATCGAAATCAGCTCCGGCGGCTCCTCGCGCTGCCCTCACCCTGTGAAACCCAACAGCTCGCGCTGCTGGAGCTGACCCCGTTTATCCCCGCTCTGCTTCGGCATCGGGCTTTGCGCACCCTGCCATGTGTAGGCTGCGTATCTGGGGGACGGTTGACGGCCCGTCCCCCTGTCAATTCCTGCGCGGTGGAGCAGCGGAAGCTCGCCGGTCTCATAAGCCGGAGGTCGCCTGTTCGATTCAGGCCTGCGCAACCATTCGCTGGCGGCTGCCTCCGTGGCCGCTGACCTGTGCCCTGCCGGTGCTTTTGTGCTGGCGGGGCTTTTTTTTACGAGGGCGCGCTGATGTCAAAGCAGAAGAAAGCGGGCAAAAAGCGCGGGCGGCCATCGAGTTATCGCGCGGAATACGCCAAGCAGGTCTATAAACTTGCGCTGCTCGGTTTGATTGACCGCGAAATGTCTGAATTCTTTGAGGTTTCGGAGCAAACCTTCAACGCGTGGAAAAAAGATTTTCCCGAATTTCTTGAGTCCATACGCGCGGGCAAGATGAAAGCCGATGCCGAGGTCGCAGCCAAACTGCACGAGCGCGCCTGCGGTGCGGAATGGACGGAAGAGGTTGCGTTCAAGGTCAAGACCACCGAATACGCGGATGGTCGCAAGGTCAAGGAAACGGAAGAGGTCAAGGTCGTGTCGGTACGCCGAGCTGCGCCTCCGGATACACAGGCGCTGGCACTTTGGCTGCACAACCGCAAGGCGGCGCTGTGGAGCAAGGGGCCGAAAGCAGGCGGCGCCGATAGGCCGCACGAGGACGCCTTGGATGTTCTTGAGTGACCGCGAAAAGCGCATCCGGCAGAAGCTGAAGGATGATTTTGTACATTACGCGCCGCGGTGCCTGCATATACGCACCAAAGAGGGACGTGTCAGGCCATTGGCGCTGAACAAGGCGCAGTTATACATCCATGAGCGGCTGGAAGGCCAGCTCAAGGAAAAGGGGTATGTGCGCGCGCTGCTTCTGAAGGGGCGGCAGCAGGGGGCATCTACCTATACGGAGGGGCGATTTTATTGGAAAGTGACGCACCGCCGCGGCGTGCGGGCATTCATCCTGACGCACCTTGACGATGCGACGCAGAACTTGTTCGGAATGGCCAAGCGGTTCCACGAAAACTGCCCTTTGCTGGTGAAGCCTACGACGCGGGCATCGAACGCGCGCGAAATCATTTTCGACAGGCTGGACAGCTCATACAAGGTGAGCACGGCGGGCTCGAAGGGGACAGGGCGCTCGGAGACGCTGCAATATTTCCACGGTTCCGAGGTCGCGTACTGGCCGAACGCAGATAGCCACGTCGCTGGCGTCCTGCAGGCGGTGCCGCTGCTGCCGGATACCGAAATCATACTCGAAAGCACGTCGGCGGGCGCGCAGGGGCGCTTTTACGAGATGTGCATGGAGGCGCACCGCGGCCACGGCGATTACCAACTGGTCTTCGTGCCATGGTACTGGCAGGACGAATACCGCAAGCCGGTGCCTGAGGGATTCAATCCCACAGCTGACGAGCTGTCGCTCAAGCGCGAATTCGGGCTTGATGATGCGCAGCTGGTCTGGCGGCGGGACAAGATTATCGAATTCGGCGGCAACGTCAGCCAGTTTCGGCGCGAGTATCCGTTCACCGTAGCCGAGGCATTCCAGACGGAAGTGCTGGGCGCGCTATGGACGCGGGAAACCATCGCCAAAAACCGTAAAGCACGGGACGAGCTGCCCGCCATGAAGCGCATTGTGGTCGCCATCGACCCTGCCGCGACTTCGAAGGAAAGCTCAGACGAAACCGGCATCATCGTGGCTGGTCTGGGCGAGGACGACCACGGCTATGTGCTGGCCGACCTGTCTGGCCGATACAAGCCGGGACAATGGGCGGCAAAGGCCGTGGCCGCGTATCACGATTACGGCGCCGACCGCATCGTCGGCGAGGTCAACAATGGAGGCGAGATGGTCGAGCACACGGTGCGCACCCACGACAGCGGGGTCGCGTTCAAGGCCGTGCATGCCTCTCGCGGTAAGCGCGCGCGGGCGGAGCCTATCGCAGCGTTAACGGAACAAGGACGGGTGCATCATGTCGGCATTTTCGAAAAGCTCGAAGACCAGCTTACGAGCTGGGACGCGACGGGAGACCAGCGTTCGCCTGACCGCCTTGACGCAAAGGTTTGGGCGCTCACCGAGCTCATGCTCGGGCGCGTCGCTGCCGGCCCGCGCATCTGGGGCGGGTGAATAGATGGGTATCGCAGACGCATGGCGCGCTCTCTGGAGCACGCGGGAGCAAAAGGCCAGCCGCGCGGCGCCGATTATGGTGCAGTTCGGTGCAGGTCAGCCGCGTTCCACGCCGCGCGATTACGCTAGCTTTTCAAGAGAGGGATACCAGCAGAACATCATCGCTTACCGCTGCATCCGTCTTATCGCCCAGAGCGCGGCGGCGGTGCCTTGGCTGCTGTACAAAGGCGATGAAGAAATCGAGACACATCCGCTGCTCGACCTGCTGGCCAAACCAAACCCCATGCAGGGCGGTGCGCAGTTCTTTGAAGCTCTTTATGCCTTCTATTTGATTGCCGGAAACGCCTACGTCGAGAACGTCGCGGCAGGCTTGAAACCGAAAGAGCTGTGGACGCTGCGCCCGGACCGCATGAAGGTCATCCCGGGGCTTAATGGCGTGCCGGCGGCCTACCGCTACACTGTGGGCGGAGAATCCGTAGATTTCGCTATTGATGCACTGAACGGCCGTTCCGACGTGCTGCATGTCAAATCGTTCAATCCACTCGATGACTGGTATGGCATGAGCCCTTTGGAGGCTGCGGCCTTCAGCATCGACCAGCATAACGAGGCGGGCAAGTGGAACGCCAAGCTGCTGGCGAATTCCGGACGTCCGACAGGTGCGCTGGTCTATACGCCGACGTCGCCAGATGCTCCAAGCGCGCTGACAGAAGAACAGCGCGCAGCACTGCGTAATGAACTGGAAGCTGCCATCTCCGGCTCCGACAATGCTGGCCGTCCGCTCATCCTTGAGGGGGGGCTCGATTGGAAAGAAATGGCCATGACCCCGAAGGACATGGATTGGCTGCAAGGCAAAAGCCTATCAGCGCAGGAAATCGCGCTTGCGTACCATGTGCCGTCCCAGTTGGTTGGCATCGAGGGCTCTCTGACCTTTGCCAATTTCGAGCAGGCACGGCTGGCGCTGTTTGATGATGCAGTTCTGCCGCTCATCGATACCGTACGCGACGAGCTGAACCGCTGGCTGGTGCCGCTGTACGGAGAAGGTCTGCGCCTTGATTACGATGTAGATAGCATCGGCGCGCTTGAGCCGCGGCGCAAGGAAAAGTGGGAAGCGGTAAAAACGGCTGATTTCCTGACCATCAACGAGAAGCGCGCTGCGGTCGGATACGAAGACATCGACGGTGGCGACCTGCTGCTGGTAAGCGCAGGCGCCATCCCGCTGGACACGGTCAAGGACGTCATCGAGAGCACCGAGGACGAAGCCGAAGCCGCGGGTCGTAACGCCTACGGCGACGCGGGGGGCTCTGATGATTCTGACGAAGAACAGCCGGGCTGAACGGGTCAGGCTCTGGCGCGAACAGCACGTCCGGATGCTGCGGCTTGAACCGCGCCTCCGGAAAGAGCTGCTGGACGAGATGCGAAGCGCAGGACATCAGGCCGTGATGGCGCTGGTGTCTGGCAGGAGCTTCGAACGCGCGATGGAACACCATGCTGCAAACCTGCAGCAGATTCTGGCGAAGCATTACCGCCGCACGGGCGAGGCCTTCGCGCAGGGCTACATCCGGGAGACGGTCAAACACTTTCCGCTGCGCGAGACCAAGGACGCGCAAAACGAGTTCAGCGAGAACTTTCGCAGGTGGGTTTCGACATGGTCTTTCACCAAGGCTCAACGCATTGCCGGCGTTACGCGCGACAAGGTGCGACACGCTGTCATCGAGGGCGAGGCCGAGGGCGAGAACGTCGAGCAAATCGCCAAGCGTATCCGCACGGAAACGGGCGGGCTGCTAGGCCGCGCGCGTGCCGTGACGATTGCCCGCACGGAAGTACATGCCGCTGCGGGATATGCCACCGAGGCCATCGCTGACAGTCTTAACCTCGGCACGCGGGTGAATGTCTGGGCCTCCACGGAGGGCGCACGGACACGTCCGACGCATGCCGATGCTGACGGCCAAGAGCGAGAAAAGGGCGACCTGTTCATGGTCGGTGACGCGCTGCTGCGCTTCCCCGGCGACCCGAACGGGCCTGCCGAGGAAGTCATCAACTGCCGCTGCAACCTGCTGCACAAGTATCCGGATTTGGCGTGGATGGACGCCGAGGACGACGAGGAGTAAACGCCATGCCAGAGAATCTTGAAAACGCCCTGACCGAAATCAAATTCGTCGCCGGCAAGGACGGCGAATTCGAGGGCTATGCCTCGGTCTTTGGCGTGGTCGATAACGTCCGCGACGTGGTCGAGCGTGGCGCGTTCAAGAAGTCCATCGACGCACAGGCGCGCGCAGGCCGTATGCCGGCGCTGCTGTGGCAGCACGATGCCGCGCAGCCCATCGGCAAGTGGCTGGAGATTCGCGAGGACAGCAAAGGCCTGTTCGTGCGTGGCCAGCTGCTGATGGACGTGCAGAAGGGACGCGAAGCCTACGCCCTGATGAAAGAGAACGTCGTGACGGGTTTGTCCATCGGCTACCGCACGATTGACAGCGAGCGCGACAGCAAGGGTATTCGCCATCTGAAAGAAGTCGAGTTGCTGGAAGTGTCCATTGTGACCTTCCCCGCGTTGACCGTGGCGCGCACCACGGCCGTCAAGAACGACCGTCCGAAGACGGAAAGAGAATTCGAGGAACTCCTGCGGGATGCAGGGTTCTCGCGTACCGAAGCCAAGACCATCGTGTCGCACGGCTTCAAAGCACTTCAGCGGGACGCTGACGACACCCTCCAAGCGATTGAGGCGCTCACGCTCTCAATCAACCAAGCAACCCAAGCATAAGGAATATTTTCATGCAGTACGGAAAGAACGTGCCCGTCGAGCGCAAAGCTGATGCGGCACAGGACGGTGCATCGCCCGAAGTCAAGACGGCGGTGGACAACCTCGGCAAGGCTTTCACCGAATTCAAGAAGGCCAACGACGAACGCCTGAAGCAGATTGAAGCCAAAGGTGCGAGCGACGCGGTGACCGAGCAGAAGCTCAAGAACATCGAAGCCGAACTGGAAAAGGCGCAGAAGTCGCTCGACGATGCGCACAAGAAGCAGGCCGAGCGTATCGACCAGCTGGAAGCCGCTGCAAAGCGCTCCCGCGTGGGCGGTTCTGACGGCGAAGACCTCGACAAGAAGGCGGCTGACTTCAGCCTGCAGGCTGGCGTCGAAGTCAACGTCGATGGCCTGAAAGCTTATGGCGCAGCCCTCAACCGGTATATGCGACAAGGTGGTCATATTGGCTATGAAGAGCAGAAGGCGCTTTCGGTCGGCTCCAACCCGGATGGCGGCTATCTCGTGCGTCCGGACACATCTGGCCGCATCGTGCAGCTGGTCTATGAAACCTCTCCCATGCGCCAGGTCGCCAATGTCGTGACCATCGGCACCGATGCACTTGAAGGTATCTACGATAACGACGAGGCAAGCTCCGGTTGGGTGGGTGAGACGCAGGCCCGCACCGAGACCAGTTCGCCGCAGTTGGGCGAATGGCGCATTCCCGTGCATGAGCTGTACGCGGAGCCGCGCGTGACGCAGAAAATTCTCGACGATGCCATGTTCAATGTCGAGGATTGGCTGGCTGGCAAGGTGTCCGAAAAGCTCTCGCGCACCGAGAACGCTGCGTTTATCAACGGAGATGGCATCCGCAAGCCGCGCGGCTTCCTTAATCACGACAAGCAGTCCACGAAGCAGACGAAATCTGCGTTCAGTAAGCTGCAGTATGTGGTTTCGGGCAAGTCGGCAGACTTCGCTGATGCCGACCCGGGCGACAAGCTCATCGACCTGATGTTCTCGCTCAAGAACGCGTACCGCAACGGCGCCGTGTGGATGATGAACCGCAAGACGCTGGCAGAGGTGCGCAAGCTGAAGGACGGCGACAATAACTACCTGTGGCAGCCGAACTTCGAAGCGAAGCAGGGCGGCCTGCTGCTCGGCTACTCCGTGACGGAAGCCGAGGACATGCCGGACATCGAGGCCGATAGCTTCTCTATCGCCTTCGGTGACTTCAACGCCGGTTACCAGATTGTTGACCGCATGGGCGTTCGCATCCTGCGTGACGCCCTCACCGCCAAGCCTTACGTCAAGTTCTATACGACAAAGCGCGTTGGCGGCGACGTCATCAACTTCGAAGCCATCAAGCTGATGAAGTTCGGCACGTCGTAAGACTCTTCGTAGCACCGTAGCACCCTCTGGGGGCGGCTTCACGGTCGCCCCCTTTCTTTTCCTCCCCGTTTGAAAGGACACTCCCATGCCCAACCGTGCAATTCACACCGACATCAAGGTCGTGAAAATGCTGACCCCGATTGTCGTCAACAACGACACCGAGGCAGCTCCCGCAACCCCGCTGGACTGCAAAGGCTATGACGCAGCCGAGGCTATCCTTAGCGTCGGTGTAACCGGCGATACCCTGTCCGGCTCCGTAAAAGTCGAAGTCAAGGCGCAGGAAAGCGATAACGGCACCGACTGGACTGCCTGTGCTGCTGCTGACGTAGATGTTTCCAGCAACGCCACGGCATCTGCCGTGAGCGCGCCGGATGCGAATGGCATCATCTGCACAATCGATGACAACGCCGAAGACGATGTCGTCGTCCGCGCCGGCTACAAGGGCAGCAAGCGTTTCTACCGCCTGTTCCCCGACATGACCGGCACGCATACCAACGGCATCCCGATGTCGATGATTGGCATCCTTGCGCTTGGCGCTCAGTTGCCTGTGCAGGACTAAGCAAAACGGGCGGGGGCTTAACACTCCCGCCCATTTTTCCGCGAGGGCATCATGACCGAACCGTTTCGCATCGTCGTTAAAACCGCGCCGTCTGGCTTTCCGGTATCGCTGGAGGAAGCCAAGCTACAGCTGCGCGTGGATGCGGAAACAGAGGACGACCTCATAGAGTGGCTTATCGCCGCCGCGACAGACGCGGCCGAGAAATTCACGGGGCGGGTGTTCCTGACCCGCACTTTCCAGATGTATCTGGACCGCTGGCCTTCACAGGCCGCGCAGCGCGAATGGTGGGACGGTGTACGCGAAGGTGCAGACGTTGGCGACCCCGTGCGCGCAATCGAGCTTCCGTATCCGCCACTGGCCAGCGTCGTTGCGGTCACGGTCTATGACGACAACGACGGGGCGGCCGTCTGGCCTGCATCGAATTACCATATAGACAATAAGGCCACGCCGGGCCGTCTGGCTCTGCGCATGGGCGGCACCATCCCGCTGCCGACGAAGACCATCAACGGTATCGAAATCGAGTACACGGCGGGCTATGGCGCTGCCGGCAACGTGCCCGTGCTCATCAAACAGGCCATCCTGCGCCTTGTCGCATACCTGTATGAGAACCGCGGCGACGATGGCGACACCGCTATCACCAACACCGGCGCGGGCGTGCTTCTGGGGCAATACCGGATTATGCGGCTGTCATGATTGGCAAGCTCCGGCACCGCATCACGTTCGAGCAGGAAACCCGCGCTGATGACGGCGGCGGCGGTTCTGCTTCGACGTGGGCCAACATTTCCGACACACCCACGGTCTGGGCTCGAGTCGAGCCGCTGTCCGGTCGCGAGGTGCTGTTCGGGCAGCAGATGCAGGCGTCAGTGACGCACCGCATCACGCTGCGCCACAAGCCTGAGGTCATCGAGGCCATGCGCATCAACTTCGGCGGGCGGCTGTTCAACATCCGGTCTATCCGGCACATCGAGGAGCGTGACTGCTGGACGGAGCTTCTGGCCGAGGAAGGCGTCGCGCAGTGAGCACCAAGGTTGACGTTACGAACCTTGACCGCCGTATGAAGCGGCTGCTGGAAGAACACGAGCAACTGGCCAAAGCGGCCTTGGATGTTACGGGCGAGGACGCCCGAAACGAGGCCATCAGGATTATCAGCACCGGCGCGCGGTCTGGTGAGACGTACAAGAGGGGCGGCATCGTGGCGCAGCGCTCTGCGCCGGGTGAGCCGCCGAAAACAGACAGGGGCGGGTTGGTGCGGGCGTTCTACACACGAACCCGCGAGCCCTTTACGAAGGAACTGGTCAACAACGTCGGCTATTCCGACCTTCTGGACGGTGGCACCACAAAGATGGCGCCGCGCCCGTTTAAGCAGTTGGTTAGGGACTATGCCGAAAAGGTGCTGACGCGCCGCGTCAGGAACATTCTCAAGAGGGTTTCTGAATGAGCGCGGATTCACAGTGGGCGGTGCAGCAGGCCATCGTTGCCAAGCTGAAGGCCTCGGCGGCCCTGACGGCCATCGTCTCGCAGCGGGTCTATGACGACGTGCCGCAAGGAACGGCATATCCGTACATCGTCGTCGATGACATGACGTCTGTGCCGTTCGATACACAGGGCGGCGTCGGTGCGCAGGTCAGCGTGAACATCTACTGCTGGTCGCGGTACCGCGGCCGGAAGGAAGTGCGCCAGATGATGGACGCGGTCTATGCCGCGCTGAACCGTCAGGCGCTGACCATCAGCGGACATACGCATATCGACACGCTCTTTCTGACCTCGTCCACGTTCCGGCAGGGCGATGGCGTCACTTATTCGGCCATGACCTCTTTCCGGGTCACGACCGAGCCTACCTCGTAGTTTTCAACAGCCAAACAGGAGTACCTCACATGGCAGCACAGAAGGGCCGCGACATGGTTCTTAAAATCGGAAGCGGCGGCGAAAGCGAGACTTTCGCGACTATCGGCGCAATCCGCACCAACAACATGACGCTGAACAACAACCCCGTCGATACTACGACCACTGGCGACGCTGGCATTCAGACGATGCTGGCCGATGCCGGCGTGCAGTCCATGTCCATCTCTGCGGACGGCATTTTCAAGGACGATACGGCCGAGGAAACGCTGCGCGCGGCTGCCTTCGCCCGCACGTCGAAGAACTTCGAGTTGTTGTTCCCGAACGGTGACAAGTACGCCGCCGCGTTCGTCGTGCAGGATTACAACCGCACAGGTGCGCATGACAACGCCGAGACTTTCTCGGTGACGCTGGTGCGCTCCGGTGCTGGCACCTTTACGCCTGCGGCATAACCGATGAACCCGCACCGCGAAATCAAAATCACGATTAATGGCAAGCATTACAGTGTTCGCGTGTCGATGCAGTTGCTTGCCGAAATCGAGGACGTGGCGGGCTCTGTGCTTGGCCTCGGGCATGACCTGCTGACAGGGCAGGTCAAGCTGACGGCTGTCTTCAACGTCATCCGCCTGGCTACCGCTGGCAAGGTGACCGACGAGGACATGCTGGCCGACCACAAGAGCTGCATCAATGCTGTCTCGACGGTGGTCATGGCCATCCTGAACGTCCCGCTCAAGAACGCGGGAGCGCCCGAACAGGGGGAAGGACAAGCCCAGCACGCATAAACTTCCGCGCTTTGCAGGAGTTTTTCTTCGGCGTGCTGGGGTGGTCTCCCCGGCAGTTCTGGGACGAGGCGACCTACTTCGATGTGATGGCGGCGCTCGATGGCTGGCTGGCGGCAAACCATCCGGCACCGGCTCCGGATGTTCCTTCCAAAGATTTCCTTAACGACATGATGCAGAGGTTCCCCGATGAGCAATGAAGACATCATTGCCCGAATGTCCCTCGATGACAGGGACTATAAGCGGGGGCTGCAGGAGGCCGTTTCGGCCAGCAAGAAAGCTGGCAAGGATATCGAACGCGGACTGTCCATGTCGGGCGTCCGCGAGGGCATCCGGAAGGCCACGGACGCCATCTTCAACCTGCGCAGCGCTGCCATCGTGGCCGGCAGTGCTCTAGCTGTTTCGGTCGGCAACCGAGCGCTCGAAACTGCGGCAAAGCTTGATGACCTTTCGCAGCAGACGAAGGTCAGCGCCGAAAGCATCCAAATCCTGCGCTATGCGTTTCAGGCCAACGGCGTGGAAATCGGGCAAACCGATGCCGCGCTGGCGCAGTTCAGCATGCGCCTTGGTAGTGCTGCCACGGGAAATAAAGGCCTTTCCGAGCTCTTCGCGGCTCTGGGTGTGAGCATCCGCGACGCGCGCGGGGAGCTTCGCCCGACGACCGACGTCCTGAACGACACCATCGCCGCGCTGGCGCAGGTCAGAAACCAGTCTGAACGGCAGGCGATTGCCGCCCAGCTTTTCGGCAAGCAGGCAGGCCCTGCAATGGCAAAGCTCCTCGGCGAGGGCATCGAGGGTATCCGGAAGTACGAAGACGAGCTGCGCAACATGGGCGGGGTCATGTCCGAGGAAATGGTCAAGAAGGCTGCGGACGCTGACAGCCAGATGAAATCCTTGAGAACGACGCTCAAGGCCAGCTTCGATGTCGGTGTGCTGGAATCCTATGCCAGCGCGTTCGGCGATTTCACGAACATGGCAAAAGACCCTGCGCTTGCGCAGGCATTCCACAACCTCGGCCAGCTTATCGGCCTGATTGCGTCAGGTCTGCTGAAGTCCGTCGAGATGCTCAGCAAACTCTACGACATGACCGGAAATGCACGCGACAGCATCAACATGAAGATGCTGGAAGACGACATTAGGCGCTATGAAGCGGCGATAAAGGCTGGCGTTGGCGGAAGTCGCGGAGAGCTATTGCTCAAAATTGAGGAAGCAAAGGCAAAGCGCGCTGAAATCGTAAGGCAGCAAACATCTGGTAAAAGTTTCGCTGAGTGGGGGTTGTCGGGCACAACAACCCAGACGCAAACCTCACAAACGAACCTAAACCTGCCTTTGTTGCTGCCTCCCATTAATGACGCCAATACAGCAACAGGTAAGCTGAACCGCACTGTAAGGGATACAGCGAAGAGCGCCGAAACCCTCGGTGATAGCTTTGAAGAGGCCTTCTCCGGCCTGTTTAAAGATATTTCGCGCGGTTCATCCGAGCTGCGCAGCTTTGGCGACCTTGCCCGCAATGTCCTGCAGTCTATCGTCTCCAGCGATGGCTTTCAGAACAGCGTTCTGACGCCGTTGTCGGACATGGCGAGCAGCTTCTTCGGTTCCCTGTTCGGCGGTTCCGGCGGTGCACGCTCCGGTGGCGGCTCCGTAAACCCGGGTATGTCCTATCTAGTGGGCGAGAACGGGCCGGAACGCCTCGTTATGGGGCGTAACAGCGGTTATGTCGTTCCTGCAGGCCAGCGCGGCGGGGGTGGCTCTATCAACAACACCTACATCTATAACAACGCCGGCGCGCAGGTATCGACGCAGGAGCGCACGAACACGAGCGGCGGGCGTGACCTCATGGTCACCATAGACGAGATGTTTTCCAACGTTCTTGCTGACCCGTCATCGCGCTCTTCCCGCGCCCTGCGCAAATCGAGCGGCCTGCGGCCCAGCCTGACGACGAGGTAAACATGCCAACGTTTCCGGACACCCTGCCTGCGCCTTTGGCGAATAGCTTTCAGGAGCAGCCGGCGAACAATATCGTGCGCACGCAGATGGACGTTGGGCCGGCAAAGGTGCGCCGCCGCACGACGTCCAATGTCAGCAGTATCCGCGTGGCTTATGTATTAAGCGCGGCACAGGTCGATGAAATACAGACTTTTTTTGCGGAGGATACGGCAGGTGGGGCTTTGGGCTTCGATTTCACGCATCCCCGCACGGGCGCGACAGTTACGGCGCGTTTTAACGAGCCGCCGCAGTACGCCTCGATGAACGGCCTTTATTATCAAGTGACGGTCAGCCTTGAGGTGCTGCCGTGAGCCGCGCTGTCAGCGATGCCAGCAAGGCCGAGCTGTTCGCGCAGGAAACAGACGCCTGCTTCGCGTACCTGCTGGTCATCGAACATCCGAGCCTTGAGGAACCCCTGCGGTTCAACGACAGCGGCGAGGACATCGTTTCGAACGGCGAGACGTACAGCGCCTTTCCCTTCGAGCTGTCGCTGCCCGATGACGACGAGAATGCGGCGCCGCGGGCGAAGCTGCGTATCGACAACACCACGCGTGAAATCGTCGCCACCATCCGCACGCTGCGGCCGGCGCCGACCGCGCATTTCATGGTCATCCGAACTGACGACCCCGATGTCATAGAGGCCGAATTTCCTGACTTTACGTTGTCCAACGTCACCTATGACGTCAACGTGGTCGAGGCTGACCTGACGGTCGAGTATTTCACCGCTGAGCCGTATCCGGGCGACACGTTCAATCCTGCTGACTTTCCGGGGATTTTCTGATGAGCACACCAACATGGGCGGCTGATTACATCGGTCTGCCGTTTAAGGAACACGGCCGTGACCGGAGCGGGCTTGATTGCTGGGGGCTGGTGCGGCTGGTCTATGACGAGCGCTACGGCATCAAGCTGCCGTCGCTGGTCGAGAGGTACGACAGTACGCTGGCGCGCAACGCGCTGCAACTGGGCGCTGTGGTCGCTGATGTGGCGCAGGACTGGGTTTCGGTTCAGGCCGGACGGGAGCGCGAGGGGGACGTCATCGTCCTGCGCTATAACCGCCATCCGATGCACGTCGGGCTGGTCATGGACAAGGGCATGATGCTGCACGTCGAGCACGGCATCGACACGACCTTCTGCTGCTACGACAGCCTGCGTTATCGCCGTTCCGTCACGGGGTTTTACCGCCATGCAAGCCGCTGAACAGAACGGCGTCCAGGTCATCGCCCGCCCGAGCCCGTTCAGCGGGCGGCAGCTGCGCAGCATCGTGCCTGCCGGCCGTACCGTGGCCGAGCTGGTGGATGCGCATTTGAAAGACGTAGGTGCGCTGGTTGGCGCGCATGTCTGGATTGGGCCGGACTATGTGCCGCGCGATATGTGGCACTGCGTCAGGCTGAAGGAAGGCTCCGTCCTGAATATCCGCGCCGTGCCGATGGGCGGCGGCGGTAAGAATCCGCTGGCGGCTATCCTAAGCATTGCCGTGATGGCCATCGCGCCCGGTATCGGCGTCGCGCTGTCGTCAAGCCTTGGCCTTGCGGGGGCGGGTTTGTGGGCGGGTTCGACTTTCTTTTCCGCCAGCACGCTTATCGGCGGGGCTGTCAGCGTCATTGGCAAGCTGGCCATCAATGCCCTGCTGCCGCCACCGAAACAGCGCAGCGCGTCAAACGGTCAGGACAGCACAACGCTGTTTATCTCTGGCGCACAAAACCAACTGCTGCCTTTTGGGCGGGTCCCGCGCGTTCTCGGTCAGATGCGCCATGTGCCGCCACTCGGCGCGCGGCCGTACACGGAAACTGTTGGCGATGACCAATACCTGCGGATGTTGTTTTGCCTTGGGTACGGGCCGCTGGAGGTCAGCGAACTGAAGATTGGCGAAACGCCGTTGAGCGAATTCGACGACGTCGAAATCGAAATTCGTCAGGGCTACGAGGACGACGAGCCCATCACGCTGTTCAGCGATTCCGTTTTCCAAACCGACCTGAGCGTCCTGCTGGAAGAAGCGAATGGCTTCGAGGTGCGCCGGACTGAGCCAGATGCTGACGAAATCAGCATCGACGTGACCTTCGAGGGCGGCCTTGTCCGGTTTAGCGGCAGTGGCGCGAAACGGGAAGAAACCGTCCAACTGGAGGTGCAGTATTCCGTTGCCGACGCTGATGAATGGAGTGCAGGCGTCACGAGCTATAAGTCAATAGCCGCGCAAACCAGTCCTAAAATGGCCTTGCCGACAGAGGGAAGCGGGGCTTTCTCACGCCGTCTGCGCGTTTATCGTGTCGTGATGGACCCGGCTAGCGGCTCTTTGAGTGTTGTTTCTGGTAGCATCACCGTGGTTGGAAAGCAGGATGAGGTTATTCCTGTAGTGCCAGCCGGAAAGCTGCCAATCGCACAAGTCTGGCGATACAGCGATGACCCTGACGATGTGCCATCTGGCCGTATCATCGATGAGCGTGGCGATGCACTGACAGATGGGACTTTCGAAGACACAGGCGATTTCCTGCCGAGCACGACGGCGACGGATGACTGCATCAGCGTGGCATCTGGCGGCCTGAAGTTCAACGGCATCGAGGTCACGGCAAAGCAGACGTCTGCCATCCGGCGCTCTGTCCGGTTCGCGGTGCCGCGCGGCCAATACGACGTGCGCATCCGCCGTATCACCGAGGATACGGACGACCAAAAAATCATCGACAAGGTCAAGTGGACGGCGCTGCGGACAATCCGTAGCGTGGTGCCTATTCAAAAAACTGGTATTGCCCAGATTGCCCTGCGTATCAAGGCGACCGACCAACTGAACGGCGTCATCGACAGGTTCAACTGTGTGGTGCATTCCATTGTTCCCGATTGGGATGCTGCCACAGAAACGTGGATTGAGCGGGTAACATCGAACCCCGCCTCGCTATTCCGCACGGTACTGCAGGATGCGGCGAACAAGAAACCGCAGCCGGATTCCCGCCTCGACCTGGCTGGCCTGCAGGCATGGCACGAGGCCTGCACGGCAGCTGGCTATGAGTTCAATACGGTGCAGAGCGGCGATGATAGCGTCGAGGAAGTCCTCGGCAACATCGCATCCGCTGGGCGGGCAACGTCGGCGCGGCCGGAGGGGAAATGGACGGTCGTACGCGACAAGGCGCAGACGGTTCCGGTGCAGCATTTCACGCCCCGCAACACCTTCGGGTTCCGCGGCGAGATTTCCTATCCGGAAGTGCCGCACGCCTTCCGCGTCCGGTTCAACAACCGCGATAAAGGCTGGGAAGGGGACGAGCGCATCGTCTATCAGGACGGGTACACCAATGCCAACGCCACGGAGTTTGTCGTCCTCGACCTGCCGGGCTGCACGTCTGCCGACCTCGCATGGAAAGCTGGGCGCTATTACATGGCGACGCTGCTGCTGCGGCCGGAGAATTACATCTTCAGCGCGGACGTAGAACATATCGTCTGCACGCGCGGAGACTTGGTGCGCTTCACCCATGACGTGGTGCTCGCGGGGCTCGGCTATGGCCGCATCAAACAGGTGGGCACGTCAGGCGGCAACGTCGTTAATGTGACTATCGACGACGATGTGACGATGGTTTCCGGAAAGTCCTATGCCGTGCGTATGCGCATGGCCAACGGGGTAAGCCTGTATAAGACCATCCAGACGGTTGTGGGCACGGGGCGCGTGCTGACATTCTCGACGCCTTTCCCTATATCAGAAGGGCCAGCCGTGGGCGACCTGCTCATGTTCGGTGAGGCGGGCAAGGAAAGCATCGAGCTTATCGTCAAGGAAATTCGCCCGAATAGCGACAAGACGGCAACTCTGACCTGTGTGGATTATGCGCCTGGCGTTATTGCGGCCGAGACGGGCGCCATCCCGCCTTTTAACAGTCAGGTGACGGTACCGCCAGAGCTGCAGCGGCCGCCGCAGCCGCAGCTGGTAAGCTTCCAGTCTGACGAGGATGTCCTCATCCGCAACCCGGACGGCACCTTCACGGCGACGGCCGTCCTGACGCTAGCCCCTGCCGGCTGGCCGATACCGCTGACGCCGGTGCTCAAGGCCAAGGGCGTCGATGAAACCGATTTCTACGACGCGCAGTACACCGTCAACGGCAACCGCCTGACCATCTTCGGGCTGGAAACGGGCGAGTATTACGACCTGCGCGTATTCTACCGCAACCCGCAAGGCGTGTCCTCCGTACCGCTGAACCTGTTCAGCCAACTGGTGACGGGAGACGAAAACCCACCTGCGGACGTGACGGGCTTCACCATCAATATCCTTAACGGCACGGCCTTCCTGAGCTGGAACGAGGTGCCAGACGTTGACCTCGACTATTATCGCATTAAGTTCAACGCTGCGGTGTCAGGCGCGACGTGGGAGAACAGCATCGACCTGTTCGCACGCATCAGCGGCGGGCAGACAAGCATTGGCGTGCCGGCTCAGGCGGGGACATACCTCATCAAGGCCTATGACTATGGCGGGCGAGAGAGCGTTAACGCCGCCGAGATTATCAGCAACATCGGAGAAATCCTTGGGTTTAATGCGGTCGAAGCAGTAACGGAGTCGCCGGACTTCGCGGGCGTGAAAGAGGATGTCGTCGTTGTCACGGATACGCTGCAGCTGGACGCTGACGTCACGGAAGGCTTGTATTATTTCGACAACGAAATCGACCTCGGTTCGGTCTATACAAGCCTTGTCACAGCCACAATCGGAGTCACGGGCGTAGAGCGTGCAGATAACGTTGACCTGTGGACGAATGTCGATGCCATTCCAAACTGGGACGGCTCGGCGGATACATCGAAATGGCGCATCGAGGTTCAAATCAGAACAACGAACGACGACCCATCAGGCACGCCGACGTGGACGGCATGGCAGAAGCTGATTGTCAGCGAATACACCGCGCGGGCGTACCAGTTCCGCGTGCTGCTGTTCGCGGATGACACAAACACGACTCCATCCATCAGCGAGCTATCTATCACGGTTGACATGCCCGACCGCGTGGACGGCGCACGGGGTGTTGATAGCGATGTTTCGGATACACCTTCGACGCGGGTTGATTTCTCTGCGCCGTTCCGAGCCGTTCCTGCGCTGGCCATCATCACCTACAACATGGCCACGGGCGACTATTACGAAATCTTGGCAAACGATGAAGCGGGTTTCAACATCGCCTTCTTCAACGCATCCGGCACGCGCGTCAACCGCACGTTCGACTGGATAGCCAAGGGTTATGGCTATGAACTCTGACCGGAAGGATTGAACGATGTCGCAAGCAAACCCGAGCATTGGCTCCAACAAGCCTGGCCTCACCTACCGCAACGAGGACAACGCCGGCAAGTTGGCGCTGCTGTCGAGCCACAAGGGAAGCACCGCGCCCAGCTACGCCGTGGCGGGTACCATCTGGCTTGACGACAACGCGACGCCGTGGCTGCTAAAAATCTATGATGGCTCCGACTGGATTACTTTCGGCGCGGTGAATGCGACGACGAACGCCTTCACACCATTCCTCGGTACCTCGAGCATCAAGTATCTGAACTATGCCGCCGATACGGGGGTTGCCAACGCCTATGCTGTGGCGCCGACGCCTGCCATCTCGACCTATACGGCGGGCCAGCTGGTCACGCTTCGACCCTCGGCAAACAACACGGGCGCTTCTACGCTGGCAGTGTCTGGCCTGTCTGCCGCCAACATCAAGCTGCTGGATGGCGATGACCCGCATGCCGGCGCGCTCCTGACGAGCGGCATCTATCATCTGGTCTACGACGGCACGAACTTCGTGCTGCTCAATCCGTCGTATGCGTTCGGCTCGGCTGCATTTGTCGATGTTATCGACGAAGACGATATGGACAGCGATAGCGAGACGCGTCCACCGTCACAGCAAAGCGTCAAAGCATTTGTGGAGGCAGAACTTGCAGCAAACGCAGGTGGTGCGATGGAGCTGCTCGAAGTGCAGAGCATTTCCGGCGCCGAATTCGTTTTCAAAGACCTCGACTCTGCTTACGACGAATTTTTTGTTAAATTTGACTTGGTCAAAAGCTCCGCCTCGCAATCTCTGCGTCTACAAGCATCTACGGATAATGGAGCAACTTGGGACGGTTCGACGAGCGATTACAAATCAAACAACAGGATTGCGCTTGATAGTGGCACTGTTAATGACCCATCACCGACGCAGTACGGCGAGGTCATGACAAGCTCGCGACCGAACAGTGCAAACACCGCTTGGCGCGGCTCTATTATTGCGCGTGACCTTTTCAAAGCCGCCGGTTATCCGAAATTCGACACGCGTGCCTACTATGTCACCAGCACCAACAGCGTTTTTTACGACTACGAAAGAACCCATACGCGGCTGAACGCGGCCACATACAACGCATTCAAGCTCTACGCTGCTGGGGGCACAATCGCCGGCACGGCGAAGCTCTACGGTATCAAGGGAGCGTGATAAGGCCACGGTTTATAACTCAGTCCCTCAATACACCCCCTCAACCCATGACCTGAGAGGTTTCACATGGTCGATACCATCATCGCAGCCGGCATCCTTGCAGGTTTTTTTGCGTCCCTCGTGCTGGCGCTGCATTACGGTGCCAAGTCGCGCCGCCTGAAGCGTCGGCTCGACGATGCGCACAAGGCGCTTGCTTCCCTCCGCGCGCAGGTTGGGCACCTGACCGCCGAGCTTGAAAAGGCGCAGCGCAACGACACACCCAAAGACCCCGTCACGGGGCGCTTTGTCCCGCGTTCTTAACTTCCCTCCCTGCGGCGTCCTGCCGCGCCTTCCTCCCCCAACTGAAACAGGAGTCTCTGCATGCACAAGCATGAAATCGGCGACCGCGTCATGTCCTATGGCGCGGCCGGCGGCGGCATCACGGCCGCGAAAACCCTTGAGCTGACCAGCGTGGTTCAAGAGGTCACCATCTGGCTGGGCCTGCTGCTCATCCTCGTGCGTCTGGCCTATGACGGCCTGAAGCTGTATCGGGCGGTAAAGCGCAAGGGGCAGGCCGATGAGTAAGGGCAAGATTGCCGGCGCGCTGTTCGCCGTATTGCTCGCCGCCTCCACGCCGTTCGTGGCGGGCTGGGAGGGCACCGAAAACAAGGCCTACAAGGATGCGGTAGGTGTCACGACCATCTGTTCCGGCCATACGGCGACGGCCGAGATGGGGCAGGTCAAAACCGATGCGGAGTGCGAGGCGCTGCTGCGGCAAGACCTGTCCAAGGCCATCATGGTGGTAGCCCTGCACGTCGATGTCGAAATGCCGGTCGAGCGGTGGGTCGCGCTGGCGTCCTTCGTGTTCAACGTGGGCGAGGGGAATTTCGCGCGCTCGACGCTGCTTAAAAAGCTGAATGCCGGCGACACGGTCGGGGCCTGCAACGAGCTTTTGCGTTGGAACAAGGCCGGGGGTGTTGTATTAAAAGGCCTCGTCAAAAGAAGAGAAGCGGAACGACAGCTTTGTCTGAGAGGTTTGGATGAAACACGGCCACAATAAAAGATCTGGTGCGAGCGCGACGTATAGGACATGGAACGCGATGCGCCAAAGGTGCGAAAACCCGAAGAACCAGAAATTCCCTCAATACGGAGGTCGAGGAGTATCCGTTTGCCGCCGATGGAAGAGCTTTGAGCTTTTTCTGCTGGATATGGGCGAGCGGCCAGATGGGACTACCATCGACAGGATTGACGGCGAAAAAGGTTACTCACCGAAGAATTGCCGGTGGGCAACACCAAAGCAGCAGCAGCGGAACGTTAAATCCAACGTAAATATTACCCTGCGTGGTGAGACCCGCACGCTCTCTGAATGGGCGGAGTGTCTGGGTATCAGCGCGAGCACCTTAAGGTATCGGTTGGCGCGCGGGTGGACAGATGAACAGATAACATCTACGCCCGCAAAAGTCGGCCAAAGGCTAGTGAAGAGAAATTACCAAGCGGTGACGGCATTTGGCGAAACGCTGTTTTTTTCCGAGTGGGAAAAGCGCTTTGGGGTGAAGCCGAACACTATACGAGAGCGGCTGCGCAGGGGGATTGACCCAGAAACAGCAGTTTCACAGCCTCCTTCTCCGGCAGGCAAGAAGATAAAAGAAACATGAAAGGGGTGGGATGATGTGGGCGGCGTTCAAGCTGCTGCCGCTGGCCGCGCGGCTGAAAGTCATCGCGCTGGCCGCCGCGGCGGTGTCTGTGATGGTGTCCGGCGCCTATCTCGCTGGCCGCTGGAAAGAAAGCATCCGATGTGTAACCCGCGCGCAAGGCGCTGCCATTGAGAAGGGGATTGAGAAGAATGAAATCCGCAATCATCGCCCTGATACTCCCGCTGTACTTGACAGCCTGCGCGGGGGCCGATACTGACGCCAGCCGCGCGCTGACCGCCCCGGATGTGACCGCCTATACCAGCGCGCAGCAGGTGCAGGCGGCGGCCGAGCTGGAAGGCTGCAGCTGCCCGATGCTGGAGGAAATGATGCGGGATTACTGCGTCATGCGCGACCAGAGCCGCGCCCTGCAAGGCAAGAAACCGACCTGTACGGCGAGGGCAAAATGACCCTGCGGGACATCCACGGAAACGAGGTCGTCATCACGGTCAAGGCCGAGCACCTGGCGCATTGCCGCGAGTGCTGCACGCCGATGTATTGCATCTACGACGCCGACCTGCGCTGGTATTGCTGGGAGTGCGAGAATATTCAGGTGGAAGCAAAAACCCCCGCCGGTTAGGGCGGTGTACTACCTTAGGTAGCGATTATGCCGCGGCCTTTAAACATTCAGTACTTGCAATGCTTTCTACGGCTTCGACGACGATTTCCTTTTTCGCTGAATCTTGGCGCGTATGCCGAAGGGCTATTGGCCTGTACATAAACACCAAAACTACAGCCCCGATAGCCAGGCGAAAAGCAAGAGCCGTGAATACGCTTCTGCACACCTGACTGTTTGCCCAGCAGTAGCTCATTTCGAGGCTGATGGCCTCAACGGAGCTGAGTTTTTGAGGGTCAATTTTGAATGCTTCAGGAACTCTGCCGCTGCGTATATGACCTATGTCAGAAAGCAGAAGTTTTGTAATAAGCCTAAGCACTTTCCATGCCTGATTAACATCGATAGAGCGCATTAGAGAAAGGGCAAATTTGCGTTCTTCGTGGTCTTCCGGAAGCTCTAACAGCTTTTCGGCCAATGTAAAGAATCGGTCATCATACTTGCGTTCCTCGACAGCGTAGTAGGCATCGAGCCTCACATAGACGAAGTATAAAAACACAGCGATTAAAGCAATCCAAATCATGTCATGCCCCATCATAACAGTTAACTCCATAATGGATTCTCTCATTTCTTTGTATCAATTAGGTTAATTTTGTGTTTTTTCGAGGCATCGTTCAATTTTCTGCGGCGGCCTTCCGCTGTTGCATTTCGTTTAATCTTTGTTTTTCCATGATATTTTCTATAGCAATAAATCACATCGACAATAAACAATGCTAGAGCATATAGCACTCTTGTCCAAGAAGTATCAATAAACCATAGAAAAATCAGACAGATATTCATGAACGCAAGCATTTTGAATACCATATCGCCCGTCTTTGCAATGCAGTACGCAGCAAAGAAAAAGAGCGCTATGATAACCGCGTTCTGGCTAGAGAACATGCGTTCTATAGCTTCGGTGATATCAGACGATTTAACGCTGATTTCTACGTTGTCAGCGGCAATTATTTTGCTTGCAGCGTTAGCAATTGACCCCATTAATTACTCGCCATGTCTAAAGGCGAGGCTCTATAAAAAGCCAGAACCATATTGCTTAACCTGTTCACAGTTAATGATTATCTGAATCGTTTTTTGTCTAATTGTCTGGGATATTACAATTTGTATAACACCGAGTAAAGCTCAGGTGTTCTTTACCCATCAAAATCCGGCTCCACGCCATCCGGCCCCAGCTCCGGCACGAGGGCTTTGATGGCTTCCAGCCCGCGCGGGTCGATAACGGCGCTGCGCAGGGCCTGTCGCAGGATGGCGACCTGTCTCCGACGCTCTGGCATCGACATGTTGGTTAGCGGGCAGCGCTGCGGCCTGTGGCCTGGTGACATCCAGCTCATGAGGTTCTCCTGTTTAAATAACGAATTTTGGCGTTTTTCTTACTTAAGGCGATGTAAGTAACAGGGGTGTGATTTATTCACAGCTCAGTGTACCGTACCGCTCGACTGCATGGCCGGCGGCGACCATGGCGCAGGACAGGCTTTTGGCCTGCCTGGACGAGCAATCCGCGACGCTGCGGCCGTAATTATCGAAGTTCCGGTGCAGACAGGTGACACCGCCAGCGGCCAGCCCCTGTAGGTATTCCCGCGCGGCTACAGCATCGCCCTGCACGCAGCGCTTGCCCTTGGGGCAACCGTGCAGCTCAGGCGCGTCAATGCCGTACAGGCGCAGGCGCAGCTTGCCGCAGTGGATGGTGTCGCCGTCCACGACGTAGGGCTTGGCGCAGGCGAGGGGCTTCGGCTGGGCGGCGGCGGGCACGGACAGCGCGGCGGACGCGAAGGCGACGAAGGCGAGGGTGCGCAGCAGTTTCCGCATATGGTTGTTCTCCATTTGTTTCATGTGGAACATACGGCGATTCTGGCTGCGGCGGCAAGGGTGGAAAACCTGTGTCATAGGCGGAAATCGCCCGACGTAATATCAGTGACTTATCGTAATTGTCTGCATTTTTCTATGGCACAATTTGACAGGCTTAACGGCCTGAATAGGCCAGACTATTCAGGATGGCGGTAAACAACTGTTAATCGCTTGGCCGCAAGT
>DDBY01000010.1 GCA_002334985.1 Micavibrio sp. UBA2020 | reverse complement strand
AAACCGCTGGATAGGCACGGGCATAGACGAATAAGTATCAATTGCCATAATTAAAAAAACTGTATTGTTTTTGCCGCGGCATATTACGGTAAGAATGATTTAACCATAATGGATTACCATAGCCCTTGAGGTTTAATCAGGGCTGGGTCATGGAAATTCTCAAAACCCTTATGTCGCAGGATACGGAAGTGCTTATTCCGCTATTCATTCTGGCGATGGTGATTTTGAACCAGCTGCTCAAACTGGTCATGACGGTGGTGCGTGTGGGCGCCATTCTGTCGCTGGTCACGGTCTTTCTGACGTGGCTGCCGCATTTGCGTTAGGGTATCTCCAGAGGGCGGGGGCGGGCGCTTCGCGGGGCTTGTGGCTCTTGCGGCGAAATCTGACTCGCTTTTCTGGCGCAAATACCTTAAAAACAGAATATTCAAGACTTTAGAACAAAACGGTCACACGGATGCCAGAAGCGAAAACAGAACAGGACCCGTCTATCGAGGAAATCCTGGAATCAATCCGCCAGATTATCAATGAAGACGGCGACACCCCTGCGGATACAGGCGGTGCAGACCTGCGTCCGAAGAACGAGCCTCCGCAAGGCGGCGTTCTCAACGCCCTGACGGAAGAAGATGTGCCTGCCTCGGACCTCGCCCTTGGCGGCGATGCGCCCGAAGAGATGACGGGTGGTGTGCTGGATTTGACCGAGAAGGTCGAAAGCCTGAGCGCGGCCGAGGACAACCTTGGCGATGATTTGATGAACCCCGCCTATGACCCCGACCCGCCCCCCGTGATTGATTTACAGGAAGCGACCGCTATGACCGTTGATGAAGAAAGCCTGCTTTCCGACAAAACCGCCGATGCCGCTGCGGCCGAAATGGCCAAACTGCTGGCGAACAACGTGGCGGTCGAGCGTGACGAGCCTGCCCGCGTAGGCCGCGTGACGCTGGAAGATATCGCGCGCGATTTGATGCGCCCGCTGATTAAAACCTGGCTGGATGAAAACCTGCCCCGCGTTATCGACCGCGTTGTCACGCGCGAGTTGGAAAAAATCGCCCGTCGCGCCCGCGACGAATAATAATCTTGTCCTGCAAAAAGACGTTCTGCCTGCGGCCGTAAAGGGGCGCAGGGGCCTTGCGCCTATCGTCTCTTTTTCTCTTTAGTTTTTTTTCCGCACAAAATATCGCGGCAGATTTTATCTGCGGCATCCAGCTCTTTCTGAAAGGCTGTGATGGCGGCTTTGAAATCGGGCTTTTTGCCCTTCGGGGCTTGCATGCCCAGAAATTCCGGCAGTTTTTGTTTCAGCCCTGCGCTGGCGTCTTCGGGGCGGAAGGGCAGGGCGGCGGACAGGCGCAAAAACATCTGCGCCGATAACGTGGCTTCGACAGATTTTTGCAAGATGTCCGCGCGGCCAGCGTCGATTTTACGCGCGCGGCGCAGGGCGGCCAGCGCATCGGAAATGTCGGGCGCAAGGGCTTGCGGCGTCTGCGCCGCGTGCAGCAGTTGCAGGTATTGCACAGCGAACAGCTGGTCCATCAAACCGCCGCTGCGGTATTTCAAATCCCATTTTCCGCGGGCTGCAAATTCGCGCCCGACACGGACTTGCATGTCCAAAATGTCTTTGCGTAAGGCGCCTGCATCGCGCGGTTTTGTCAGGATGGGGGCGATGCCGGCCGCGATTTTGCGGCGCGCTTTATCGCTGCCGAAAATCACGCGGTGCCGTATCAGTGACATGTGCTCCCACGTCCATGCGTTTTTGCTCTGGTATTCGATAAAACCGTCAATTGATGCGGCCAGCGGGCCGTCATTGCCTGCGGGGCGCAGGCGTGCATCGACCTGATACAGGATGCTTTCCGACGTCGGGGCGGTGATGGCGGTTATCAACCGCTGCGTCAGGCGGATGTAATAAAGGCTCGGGGGCAGTGGCTTGGCGCCGCTGCTGGCGGCGGTGCTTGCGGGCACATCGTAAAGCGCCACGAGGTCAAGGTCTGAATCGGTAAACATCCGCCGCGCCGCGAAACTGCCCATGGCCAGCAGCACGAAATCACCGCCTTTCATGCGGCCGTGCGCTTTTTCAAACTCTGCGCAGACATGCGGTGTCAACTGGCTCAGCGATGCCTCCGCGATATCGCTGAGGTATCCGGCGCAATCGCGCAAGGGTGACAGGCGGCGCAGGATATGAATGCCCGCGTGAAATCGTTTTTCGCGTGCCCAGCGGCGCGTGATATCGAGGATGTCCTGATAATCGCGCGCGGCGCCCAGCCGGTGCGCTAGTTCTTTTTCCAGCCATGCCGTATCGGGCAAGCGCCCGAAAAAATCGCGGCTGATAACGCCATCCAGCACCTGCGGGTGCGTGCCCAGCCATTCCGCCAATGCGGGCGATGTGCCCATGATGTCGGCAACGATGGGCAAAAGCTGCGGGTGATGTGCAAACATCGTGAAAATAGGAATGCCGGAGGGAAGCTTTTCAAGGAAGCGGTCAAAGCGCAAAAACGCTTCATCCCCCTGCGCCGTCGCGGCGAGTGTGGCGAGAAGCTGCGGCGTCAGCTCCGTCAATATCTGCCGCGCGCGCTCGCTGCGCACGGCGCGGTAACGCCCGTGATGCCAGCCGCGAATGGCGGCCGTGACTTTTTCGGGGGCGGCAAAGCCCATGCGGCGCAGGGTGTCCAGCGTGTCGGGGTCGTCCTCGACGCCTGTGAAAACAAGATTGCCGTCACTCTCGCCCAGATTTTGCGATTCCACGAACAGTGCGGCATATCTTTTTTGCACGGCGCCCATGTGACGTGCCAGGGCGTTTATTAAATCACCGCTGTCTGCGTATCCTGAGAAATGTGCGGCAATCAAGAAATCATCCGGCTGCTGCGGCAGGCTATGGGTTTGCCTGTCGTCTATCATTTGCAAGCGGTGTTCGATATGCCGCAGGAAAAGATAGGCCTCGGAAAGCACTCTGGCGTCATCGTCCGTTATATGTCCGGTGGCAGCAAGGGCGGCAAGCGCGCCCAGCGTTGTCGGTTCGCGCAGGCGCACATCGCGCCCGCCGAAAATCAGCTGCTGCGTTTGTGCGTAAAATTCAATTTCGCGTATGCCGCCGTGCCCCAGTTTGACGTTGACGCCCAGATAGGGGTTGTCGCCTGAACGCGCCTTTACACGCCCTGCTGATTGTTTTGCGTTTATCTGGCGTTTGATGGAATGAATATCCTGTATGGCGGCGAAATCGAGGTTTCTGCGCCATATCCACGCGTTCATCAAACGGGCGAAATCATCGGCAAGGCGGGTATCGCCGGCGACGGTGCGCGCCTTGGTCATGGCAGCGCGTTCCCAGTTTTGACCAAGGCTGCCGTAATAAATCTCTGCCGTGCCGATGGATACGGCAAGGGGCATCGCGCCCGGGTCCGGCCGCAGCCGCAGGTCGCAGCGGAAAACGTAGCCGTCTTCGGTCGCCTGCTCCAGCATCTGCGCCATGTCGCGGGTGAAGCGGATAAAGAAATTCTGCGCCGCATCCTTGTCTTTCATCGGCGTGCGTGCGGCATCAAACAAAACCATCAAATCGATGTCGCTGGAATAATTCAGCTCCCGCGCGCCCCACTTGCCGAGGGCGATGACAATCACACCGCAATCTTTTTGCGGCGTTTTTGTCTTGGGCAGGCGCAGGGTGCCTGCATCATGGGCTGCGCGTAAAAGGCATTCGGCGCATTTTTGTACGGCGATATCCGCAAAATCAGACAGCGCGCGCATCACACGCACGTCGTCCCATATTCCGCGCAGATCGCAAAGGGCGGTCAGCAGGGCGATTTTTTTTTTCGCATGGCGCAGTGCCGCCATAACTTCATCGCGCGGCGCAGCGTCGCAGGCGGCGGCAAGCTCTTCGTAAATCGCGGGCTCCGCCGTTTCGGGGGCGGCGCCAAGAAGATAAGGCCACTTTTCGCAAAGGGCGGAGAGATAAGGACTGTGGCGCAAAAGTGACGCGGTTGTGGCATCTGTGCCGCCGGTTTTTTGCTTGCGGCCAGCGTGCGGGGTGGAACTTCCCCCACCTTTGCGCGGTTTGCCCGCGCGCCCTGCCGGGTTGCCCGCTTTTTGTGATGATTTAGGGGGGGATTTGCCGGGCAAGGGGCTTACTCTCGCGGGTAAAAAA
>DDBY01000222.1:847-8190 GCA_002334985.1 Micavibrio sp. UBA2020 | reverse complement strand
GCGTTCTGGCGGCGCGGCTGTGACTGTTTGGCGAGCGCGCGGGCGCTGGCGCGCGCCATGCGTGCGGCTTTACCCACACCGCCGCTGCTGCTGCCGCTGCTGATATCGCCAAGGGCGATGGAGTCGAGCTGGCAGCTCATTTCGTTCGGTTGATAGCGGCGCACCGCCTCAACTTCGCGCTTTTGCAGGTCCTGCATGTATTCGTTCTGGTTCTGCGCATCCATCATAGAGCCATAGGCGCGGCTCTGGTCGATTTGGGAGGCGTGCAACTGCGTGGTCATTTCTTTCAGCGCGGGTTCGAAATGTTCGCGCCACCAGACGGAAAGACCTTCGCGGATGTTCTGGTCGAATTCTTCAAGGCGGGTAATCACCTCGTTTTTCGCGGTATTGGTGATTTTGTCTTCGATGAAGTTTTCTTCCTGCTCGATAAAATCGTTCAGGTCGTCGGCGATGTCTTGCGCCATCTGGTTAAAAGTCGATGTCGCAGTGAAGGAGTTTTCGCACTGCGCACGCGCGGCAGACGGCGCAAACAACACCGGCAAAGCCAGCGCCAGCGCGATCGCGGGGACAAAAACGCCTGTTTTGCGTTTATTGGTTTGTCGGCAGATCATCGCGTCGTCCCCCTCTCAGAGATGCGGCTTTCCTATCAAGAATATTGCCGCCTTCAATCGCTTGCGCATTGGCAATCTTTTCCGCTTTTTCAAACATGCGGTACAGAAGCATCAGGTTATAGGCCTGCAAAAACACTTCTTTCTGACTGACAGTGTTTACCGAATCCGTCAGGCCGACGTAGTAATTCGGGTCCCAGAGCTGTTCCATCAACGCCTGGCGGATTTCGCGCTCGGACGCGTTGGGGGATGCATCGTTGATGCCCACGCGCTGGCGGATTTCCTGCACTTCCGAAGAGGCGCGGCCGGGCGCACGTTCCGCCACAATCGAAAAGCCCAGCGCGTTAACCGCATCCATCTGCGCAAGATAACCACGGTTGTCCTGACGCTGCTCTTTACCTGCGGCGCCGTTCAGCACGTTGTTCTCGATAATCTCCGGCGGCTTGAAGCCGGTGATGTTGTAAATAAGCTCGTTCACCGCAATTTGCGTGTCGGCGTTCGACATATCCAGCGTTTCACGGCCGAACAGTGTCACGCTCGGCATGATATGCGCGTTCGGCGTCGTGGCGGAACTGCCGCCGCAGGCGGTGCTGCCGCCGTTCGCAAGGTGGTCGCAGAAACGGTTGCGGTATTCTTCGAAACGGTTGCGCACAACACCCGCAGGGCCGTTGGCCGCAGGCGTGCCCACGTTGTTGTTGGCAAGGCCGCTGGTTTGCTGCGACATCAGGCTCGACGCCGCGCGTGTCACGCCGCTGGCTTCGCTCATGTAGCGCGCTGTGGTATCGAAACGGCAGCCTTCTTCGGTCGGACGGAAGTTCTGGCGCGCCTGCAATTCACGGCGTTGGAAACCGCGGGCGGTTTCGGTCAGGTTGCTGCTGTCAAACAGGCTCGACATCTGGCGCGACTGGTCACTGACACCGGCGTTGAGCTGGGTGGTCATGCCCTTCAAGGCTTCGTCCCAGTCATTCCAGAACTGGCGCATACGCGCGTTAAGTGCGGTTTCCATCGCCTCCAGCGACGCGATAAGCGTCGCGCTCGACGCTGTGGTCGTGGCGGTATAAAGCGCGCTCAAAGTCGTTTGCATGGCCGTAATCGCGGCGGCCTGCGCCGGAATAACCGTGCCCGTCGCCATCGTCATCGTGGAGCCGGGCGTTTCACACTGCGCCAGCGCCGCCGTCGGCTTGGCCAGCGCCACGGTGGCGACTAAGGCCGCCATAGCCAGAAGGCGTAGCGGGCGTTGGTTGAACTGGGGTTTCGTTTTCATGAAGACACCCTTCTATTGATTCACGTTACGCGTGGAGCCAAGACCGGGCAGCTGGACGTCGTCTGCCATCATACCCACCTGTACCGCCAGCGAAAGCGCCTGACGTTCGAGCAAATCGTGGTAGTCGCGCAGCAGCATCAGGTAGAAGGTGCCGATGGCGAGTTTTTCCATCTCCACCCCCGCTTGCTCCTTCTGCAGGCTGTTCGCGAATTTGCCCGAATTGAAGCGGTCAACCGTCAGCGCGTTCAAAACTTCGCGGTAGCTGGGGTTTTCAGAGATATCGTCAACCGGAACGCCCGCCTCTGTCCGCAGCTCCTCAATCCACTGGCCAAGCTGGGAGCCCGGCATGCGCTGGCTGAACACATATTGCGGCACAGCGCGCAGCGCGTTGTATTTCGCCAGATAATCGCGGCGTTTCATGATGACTTCGATACCCGCAGGACCGGCCATCGCGGCTTCAGGCACGGGGTCAACAGCGGGGCTGCCGATGAGGTTTTCCATGTTTTCGCGGATGGCGCGTTCATACACCTGCCCCGTTGTCATGGGGTTGCCGTCGGGACCGATAACCGTCGTGGCCGTCGCATCGTCGATATTGATGGTCAGTTTGTTATAGACGAACTTGGTGATTTCGGTATCGGCGTTATAAAACTCGGCCGGCGCCGGCGTGGTACCGCAAACGTTGCCACCGCCGTTCGCATTCGGGTCGCAGAAGGCGGTTTCATAAGCGCTGGTACGGTAGCGCAGATAGGCGCTCTGGCCGCTCGCGCCCTCTTCGCCCATCACGTTCGCGCCGGTGTTCGACGCTTTGCGTTGCCATGCGCCGCGCGTTGCACGGGAGAAGGTTTTCGCACGGCCCGCACCACCCGTCAGACCCGCGGGCGGGCAAACGTTGTCGCGCACGACACGCGCCGTTTGCGTTTCGGCGCGCATCACAACGCTGTTGGTTTGCGTTTCATGTTCCGCGTCCATCGACGCCTGATAGGTTTTGTTGAGGTCGCTGTTGGCCGTGTTCATCTGCACGGTCATGGCGCGCAGGCCCGGGCTCAGGTTGTAGTACCACATGGTGGACCACCAATCGATCATCTTCTTTTCGATGTCGTTGACCTTTTCGAGCAGGTTTTGCACCATCCCGTCAACGTGCTGGGCAAGCCAGTTTTCAAGAAATACGGACGTCGCCACCAGCTGGGCATAGAAAGCATTGTAAATCGCCTGACGTACAAGCGATGCCGTACCGGAAACTTCGCAGGGCGTCACGCAGCCTTTGCAGCAGGCGCAAAGACCGCCGACCACCGTGACCGGCGCGGCAGTAACCTGCGCCTGACAGGCGTTGTTGTAGGAAACCATCGAGTTATAGCCGGAGGAAAATCCGAGCGCCACGACGATAACCATGGCGAGAGAGGCAGTAAAAGCCTTCGCCGGCAACATCCGTTTTGCAAGACCAGAGAGTCGTTCCTTGAGCGATGTCATCATTGGTTCACCGGCTTGTCGTTAATCTTGTCTTCGATTTTGGAATGTTCGTTCACGCTTTTGCCGACGCGGGCGGCGATAATCAGCGCGTATCTGTCCAGCAGGTCAATCTGGTCGGACATTTGCATGGCTTGCAGCGCCTGCTGCATAACCAGTTCACGCGCGTTGTTCTCGGGTTCGTCCACCTGGTTGGTGGTGTTCTGGCCGCTGCGGTAGCGGTCAACCATCAGTGCATCCATCACTTCGTTATGGCTGGGGTTGTCGCTGGAATTCGTCAGGCCGGCAGCCGTACGGATAGGCTCGATAAATTCGGCCATGTCGCTGCCGGGCACGCGGCGCGCGACAATGTAATAAACCGCATCGAACAGAACCTGGCGTCGGGTTTTATAGGCTTCCCCTTCGAGGAAAAGCTCCTGCCCTTCCGCGCCGGACAGCATTTCGACGGGAACAGGCGCCATGGTCACAGGCTCGACAATGTTGGTCAGCAGGTCATCGACGACTTTGCGCGTATTCGCATCGCGCACGTCGATAGTGTCTTTTTCGAAAATCTCGCCCGTCACGTCAAGGTCGCGGCCCGCCATGGGACCTGCGGCCGTGCAACCGGCGGCACCGCCGTTAACAGTAGGGTCGCAATAGTTGGCGACATAGTCTTGCCATCTTTCGCCCTGGTCGGCACCCGGGCCGTTCGCGGCAGCCGTGCCCTGACGCGCGCCGCTGCGGTTCAGACGCTCACGCGGCGCAGACGTAGCATAGGCGCGGCGAATGTTGGCCGCACGCGCCATACCGCCAGCGGTCGTCGCGCCGACGCAAACCGTTTCGCTGGGACGCATGGCGCGGTGCTCTTCGATTTCAGTGCCCATCAAGGCCATGTTGGTGCGGTTCGCATCCATCGAGTCGCTGTACTGGCCGATAATGTTGGATTGGTCGGCGTCGGCAGTGTTCAGCTGCACGGTCATCGCCTGCATCGCGGGGCGCAAGTTGTAGAGCCAGAAGGTATCAAACCAGTCGTTGAGGTTTTTGCCGACTTCGAGAATTTTTGCGGCAACGGCGAGGTCAAAGGCAATCATCGCCTCGGTGAATTTCGCGGTAATCATCGTGGTTGCGATGGTGATGCCGGGCAGAGTCGTCGTCGTATTCACAAGGTTAATCGCGGTACCCATACCACCCGCAGCATAGGTGCAAAGCGAGCACACGCACTGTGCTTGCGATTTACACGACGTCGCAACGTTGAGCGAGAGATACCCCGCGGCCATGAAGGCGGTAATACCGACAACGGCGAGGATTTTCTTGATAGAGCCGAAGAGTGACATATCCCGAAATACCCCCGTCAGACGCGTCCCGACCGTCGCCGGAATCGCTGGTTGACACTAAACTTATTCTTTCATTCTATCACATTTATCTAAAATGTGATATATTTCAAAAATAAGTTTGCATTTCAGGTATTTACGAAACGATTACGGCGTCAAGTCGTAGGATTTGACCACCAAAACGCTCGGACCGTCCTTGCCTTTGTGCAGCTGGCCGTAGGGCTGGGGACGCACAGAGGCGAACTGGTCGAGCAGTTTGCCGACCGCCTCGTCGTAGGAGCCGGCATAGCTGATATCGTTTTTCAGTTTATAGTCATAATCAATGGACCAGAAGAGCTCTACGCTCGCCGCATCGGACCAGCTTTTCAGCGTGTCGCGCAGGGTGGCGCCTTTGGCACCCGCCCAGGGGGCGCCCGCTTTTTGCGGGGCGGCGGTGGATTGTTCAGCCGGCGCAACCAAAGACGTCGGCGCAGCAACCGCAGCGGCAGGCGCAGCTTCAACTGCGGCTTCGACCTTTGCAGCTTCAACTTTCGCAGCTTCAGCGGCAGGGGCAGCTTCGGCCGCTGCTTCCGGAGCGGGGCTCATCGCTTCCATCGGCGGCGGAACGGCGAGGTCGGCCGGCGCTTCGCTGACCGGCGATTGCGTCGCTGCCGGCGGCAGGGACGTCACGGCCACAGGGCGCGTACCTGCGGTTTCCGGCGGATAGGACATCACGGGCTCTTTGCCGCCCGGTGCAGCCATGACCGAAACAGATTCCGTCTGCGCGCCTGCGGTGCGGCTTTCGCTCGCCGGGCGGCTGCGGCGGATGGTCACCGGCTCGCCATGGCTGGTAACAGCTTCGGCAGCGGCGGTTTCTGCAGGCGCAGCTTCAGCTGCAACCACAGGTGCGGATTCTGCCGCAGGCGCGGCGGTCAAGGATGTCGGCGCACCGGCAGGTGCAGCAGACGCCTCGTCGGACGGCATCACGGACATACCGTCAGCGGCGCCCGGCGGCAAAACAGCCGCATCGGTATTAAAGAAGCCGATAACAACGACGTTGCCTTGCAGTTGATAGCCAAGACCTTGCGGCGCCAGCATGTCGTTCATGACTTGCTGCCACGGCTTGCCACCTTCCCACGAAACCATCACACCCGGATTGACGCCGGGCGCGAAAGAAAACTGATGGCCAGCCGGCGCTACTTGCTGAAGCGCAATCACCAGCGGCAGATCGCGGCCAAAGCCTGCGACGACATCGCTCGGCGCGGCAGCGGGCGCAGGTGCGGCAGGCGTGAAGGGCGCAAGCGCCGGGCTGACGGGTTCAGCATGAACCGGTGTCGTCGGCACTGCCGCAGCAACAGGTGCGGGCGCCGCAGCCGGTGCCGCTTTGCCATCCCAGCCGACGACAGGCTCGAGACCCGACATATCATCTTGCACAGGCGCAGGGGCGGCCTGACGCACCGGCGGTTCCAGCGGACCGCGCCATTCAAAGCCGGCATGCGCCGGAGAGCTGAAGCAAAGAAGCGCAACGCCGGAAACCATAAGGGCGCGGCCGAAAAACTGCTTGAACGAAGGCGTGTGTGTCATCGTAATGTCCCGCTGTGTATGCCTGTGGCGTGTGAAATCGGATGTATCGTTTATAGCCTTAAAATCCGGTGAAAACAACAGTCTGTCGGACATCATCGCGCGCTTGCGATAACATCCCCGCGGCGGCCGTCAGGAACCGGTATCCTGCAGCTTGCGGCGGCGCGTCCAAATCCAACCCGGACGCTTGGTGCCGATAAACCAGACGCGCAGCGAACGCATCGCGGCCGGAAACGACAAGCCCCTGCGCTCGAGCAGATAGAAAATCATCAGCATCAAAACCAGCAGGCACAGCGTCCAGATACGGAAATGCACCAAAAGCAGCGCCACGAAAATGCCCGCGCGCGCATCGAAGCTGAAAAAGCGCACGGTTTTCATCGTATTGCGCCAGTGCCAGCCCCGGCCTTCGTCTTCAGCCTGTTTTTTATCCGCCATCTATTAGTGCCCTCCCCCGCCTTCGCCGCTGTCTTCCTGCTTTGTCCCTTGCTGGTAAATCAGATAGTGGCGTTTTTCAATGAGGCCGGCGTCGTAGGCATCCTTGGCCGCTTTCTCCATGGTCTTGCCGTATTTCGGCACCATTTGCATAAGCTCGAGCGGCCATTGGTCGAAGGTCAGGCTAAGCAGACGTTCACGGATTTCTTCGGTAAACGGCATGTATTCGCGCAGCGCCACGCGGCCGCCGCCGATTTTCGGCACCAGCGTTTGCGTCACCACCATGCGAATGGTTTCCATGAGGGCGAAGGCACGCTCCGTACGCTCCGACGGCTCGAAGGTCGAGACCATGCGTCGGATGGTTGCGGCAACACCCGTGGTGTGAACCGTGGCATAAACCGTGTGACCGGTCTGGCCGGCTTCGATAGCGGCGGAAATGGTTTCGCGGTCACGCGCTTCACCCACCAGAATGATTTCGGGCTTGCGGCGCAGCGCGTTTCGAACGCCCGCAGCGAACGACGGCAAGTGGCGCGGAATTTCCGACTGCGCCACGAGCGAGCGTTTGGCCTGAATGGTATCGTAGGTAAATTCAATCGGCGCTTCGTAGGTCAGCATCTTGCCGCAGCCGTGCAAGCTTTCGATAAGCATGCGGTTGCCCGCCGCCAGCAGCGTCGATTTGCCCGAACCCGTCGGCCCCGTGACCAG
>DDBY01000222.1:0-541 GCA_002334985.1 Micavibrio sp. UBA2020 | reverse complement strand
GCGGAGGGCAGCGTACGCATCGTGACCTGCACGCCGTCGCGGCCGTCAGCCAGAATAGCTGTCATGTTCACACGGAAACGGGTACGGGTGAAACGGTCGGTCATGACCTCGTAGGACAAGTCGATGTCCGCACCGCCCGCCAGAATGGCGAGCGCTTCCGTACCGTAAAGTTTGACAAGAACCGCCGCCATATCCGCCGCGTCAAGCGCGCGGTAGGTCGAGGGGTAAAGCGTACCGTAAATCTCGCTGAAAACCGGACGGTTGGACTGGAAAGTAATGTCCGAAGCGCCTTTTTTCACGCACCACAGTAGGAACGGGTCGATATGATGCTCGAGAAAACGGTCGGGTTCAGCCGGCCATGTCTCCTTGAGGTCATCGACGCCCCGTTTAAGGAGACTTACCGGTCTGCCGGCTTCCATAGTTCTGCACCTGTCAGGAATTGCGAGGGGCCGGTGATGCGCAGCGCGCGGTCGCCGACACGCATTTCGTTGCCGCCACCGGTCACGCCGCGGTCTTCGTGCAGCGCATAGGGTTGGGAAAT
>DDBY01000045.1 GCA_002334985.1 Micavibrio sp. UBA2020 | reverse complement strand
GCTTCCGTCATCAGGGCGATATCGAATGCAGGGTCGAAATCGTTATTCTTCAAGGCTGCGGCCTTTGACATCCTTGAGGTCTTCCTGCTGCATCACGCCGGTTTTCTCGGCGAAATAGCCGGCGGCTTTTTTCGCTTCCATCTCCACCGACGCGTCGGCGGGGATGAGATACGGCGGAATTTCAATACGCTCGCCCACTTCGATGCCCTGTGATTTGAGCGCGTTGTACTTCATATCGCTCATGGAGGCAAAACGGTCGATTTTGGTGATGCCGAGCCAGTGGAAAATATCGGGCATCAGCTGCTGGAAGCGCATATCCTGCACGCCCGCCACGCATTCGGTGCGCTCGAAATATTTGTCGGCGCGGTCGCCGCCTTCCTGACGCTTGCGCGCGTTGTAAACGAGGAACTTGGTAACCTCGCCGAGCGCACGGCCTTCCTTGCGGTTATAGACAATCAGGCCGTTGCCGCCCTGCTGCGCCTGTTCGATGCAAATTTCGATACCGTGGCACAGGTACGGACGGCAGGTGCAGATGTCGGAGCCGAAAACGTCCGAGCCATTGCATTCGTCATGCAAACGGCAGGCCAGCTTCACATTCGGATTACCAATCGTGGACACATCGCCGAAGAAATACAGCGTATGCCCGCCGATGGGGGGCAGGAATACTTTCAAATCGCTACGCGTAATCAGCTCGGGGAACATGCCGCCCGAATATTCAAACAGCGCGCGGCGAAGGTCGGTTTCCTCAATCTCAAAACGCTTCGCAATGCCCGGCAGATACCACACGGGGTCAATCGCGGCCTTGGTGACTTTCACATCGCCATTGGCTTTCAGAATATCGCCATCAGGCTTCAGGCGTCCGGCGGCAATCGCGTCCTTGATTTCGGGCATGTTGATATGCGCCTTTGTCACCGCAATCGTCGGGCGCACATCGAGGCCTTTTTTGCGGTAATCGTCAAACGCATCGCCCACCATGTGGCCCCAAGGGTCAAGGCTCACGATTTTTTCGGGGTCCGTCCATTGCGGATGCGGGCCGATTTTTTCGGCAGGCGCCGTGTTGGTCAAATCCGGCACATGCAGCGGGTCGAGAACGCCAATCGCCACCGCCATCGCGCGGTAAACCGAATACGCGCCCGAATACGCACCGATGACGTTGGATGCTGCATGGTCGGCCATGCTGGCAATCAGGGGGCCGCGCTCTTCCAGCGTTTGTGCGCCCCAGCTGACCTTCGGCACTTTGCCGTCTTTGGGCGGGTGCGACGTCAGGATGATATGGGACGATGAATTCGGACGGTTCTTTTTCATGGCGCTTGCAGTCTTTCCGTAGGCTCGGTGGCCGCGATATTGCGGCGCACAATAAATCCCTGAAAATTCAGGGTTTGAGTCTGCCCCAGAACCCGCCCAAGCGCAAGCGATGCGCCGTATCCGGCTGCAAATTTATGGCAATTTTAGAACTTCGCCACGCGCAATCCCACGGGCTTGGGCACCGTCACGTCATGCAGGCGGATGGCCGCGCGTTTAAAGCCCAGCCAGACCATGACCTGCATCAGCGGGTGCGCGACCAGATTGTGAAACGCCCATGCGTTTTTCGCCCAGCGCAAGCGGCGCCCCTCCAGCGCGGCGGGGTGCAGCAGCATCACCGCCTCGAAAGCATCAAAATCATGCGCCGTCAGCACCTGTCCGTCCTTGAGGGTGATATCCACCTGCCCCGTCATCTCGATGCGGGATATATCCACGCGCGCAACGGATGCGATGGGAATAATGGTATCGCCTGCTTTGATAAAATCGCGTTTCTTCATTCTGCCACCTGTTTCAAAAACGGCGTGGGGTCGCGCAAGCTTGCTGGCCTTTTATCCCGCTCCGGCCATTCGGGTGCTTCGCGCGCGCCATGCGCGTGCAGCTCCAGATGCAGCATGGCCATGGGGCGGCCTTTGTCTTTTTTCAAAACGGTGACCACATGGCCGACAGTATCGCCCGCCAAAAGCGCATCGCCCGTTTTGCAGGCGGGGGAGATTTCGCCGTAAACCACAACGCCGCTCGCGCCCTCGACCAGCACGGCATCGGTGTTTTCCCACCAATCCGACCCCGCCTGCGCGCCTGTGAAGGGAATGATGGCCACGACCGTCCCTGCCTCCACCGCCTGCACGGGGGTGCCAGCAGGGCAATAAAGGTCGATGCCTTCATGCACATGGTTCTTACGCTGCACGCCATAGGCACCCGGATGCGGCGCAAGCGGCAAGGCCGTTGCATCCGGCGGCAAGGTACGGAAAGACTCGCTATCATCCGACAGCACAAGCCGGAGCGGCAGCGGGTTTTTCCATGCCGCGGCGCTATCAGTCATGGACATGCCCGCCCGTTTTATCGTCGAGGTCGAAATTGCGCTCAATCAGGTCAATCACCCGCGCCGCCGGTACATCGCTGCGGTACACGATATTCGGCCCGTGCTGGTCGAGCATCACGGCCCATATGCCATCTTCGATTTCACGCAGGCCGTCCGACGTATTTTTGCCGCATTCATGGCTGCCGCATTCAAAGGGGCGCTGGTCGCGCAGGGGGATTTTATCCGGCGCATCCGGCTTCAGCGGGCAATGGAAATGCACGATGTTATCAAGCGCAGGATGCTCTTCGAAAATAATCCGCTGGCTTTGCCCGCCCACCGACGGTTTGCCGCCATAGGCGATGACTTTATCGCGTCCTCTGGGCTCAATCAGCACCATGCCGTTTTCTTTGAGCAGATTGAAATTCGACCAGCGGCGCGATGTAATGATTTTCCCGTCCGGCCCGCGCACCGCGAAATGCCCCGCCGTCACAGCGCCGCGCGTTTTGGTTTGCACAGGTTTATAGGCGCCGCGTTTGATGCAATGGTCAACCACCGCGCGCAGGTTATCGCTGATAAGCTCTGATTTCCACTCAACCCCCGCCGCACCTTCGACAACGGTCGAGCGCGTGAACGTCGCGCGGGAGCGCATGAGCGCCATTTCAACCAGCCCCTCGAGCGCCTCGACCCGTTCGGTCGTGACGTGATAGCGGGCTTCTTCGGGGCAAATCACCATGTTCATGCGCGTGACCACGTCGTTCACCAGCACAAGGTTGATATGGGCGCCTTTCATCAATTTGAGACCGGCCAGATACATTTCATCCTCGCTCGCGCCCGTTGTGGTCTTGAAGGCGACGAGGAAAATATCCTTGCGCTCCTTGCGGATGCCGGAGACGATTTTATCCGCCGGTGTCAGCTTCATCTGCGTTTCGCCCGCCGCGGTTTTCATGCGCTGCGCCTTGCGTCCCGGCGCGACGTCGTCGATGCTGCCGTTGAAATCGCAAATGGCAGGGTTCCAGAAAACGATTTTGGTATGCGGGTTATCCACAATCTCCCCCGCCAGACGCGCCATATCGTCATTGGTTTCGTAAGGGGATGATGCGTCGGCCATGCGCGTCAGCGTCAGGCGCGTGCTGTGGCCAAGGCGCGTGCAGATACCCGCAATTTCCCGCGCGGTGGAGCCATAGGCAGGCGCCGCCAGCGCCAGATGGTTGCGCACATGCACAATCGTGCCGCCGCCGACAACATGGATGGCGGCGCGCGCATCGGCAACAGGCGGCTGCACCCTGCCCGCACCGAGTTTTTCCAGCCGGTCAATCTCCGCCGCCAGACGCGCCGTGATGGGGCGCTGGCCGTTCTCCAGCTTTTTGTAGGTATCGCGCTTCAGGTTCAACTGCCCCGCCGCCTCATCCCGCGACCAGCCCATGCGGTTGCGCCACGCACGCAGCCCCGAGGCCTCCATGGCTGATTTTTCGCTGTCTTGCGGGCGGGTGGTATCGGTCATGGCGAATCTCCTGATTTCAATATCGGGTATTTTTTACCCCTATAAGGGTATTTAATACCCGATATTTATAGATTCGCAAGCCCTGTTTTCAGCCTTAGATATTACGGAAACATCTCTATTTAACGACATAACCCACTTCGGGCGTCGCAAAAACCTCCCGCCCGTTTTCGGTGATACGCGCGTGCAGTTTGTACTGCCCCCGCCGCAGCATCCACAGATGTGACGTCTTTGCCTCCGGCGCGCCAAGGCTTTCGCCGTTCACAAACCACTCCACCGCCTGCCCTTCGCGCAAGCCCGACAGACGAAACGCGAATTCCTGCATATCCATCGGCACGCGCGGGTCGATGGCCATGTGCAGCCCCTCCGTCGGCTGCAGGATGCCATAGTGCGCTTCTGCTGCGGCGGCGGTTGTTTCTTCTTCTGCCGCCGCGCCCGGCATAAACCATTCACTGCGCATGTAACAGTGCGCGGCATCGCGGCTGTCTTCGATACACACATCGCGCAGCACCAGCTGCGGGCTGATTTTCAATTTTTCCGTCGTGCGGCCGCGGTTGAGCTCGCTGAACACGCTGCGCAGCGCGAGCGCAGGGCCCGTGCCGCCCGTCACACCATCCGTCGGGCGGTGGTCGAGGTTCCCCATCCATATCCCCGCCACATACCTGTCGTTATACCCGACCGCCCAGGCATCGCGGTAATCGGTGGAGGTGCCGGTTTTAACCGCCGTTTGCAGCGGGAAATTCAAAACGCTGCTGGCGCCGAATTCCATTTGCCGCGCATGCGGGTCGGACAGGATGTTGCCAATCAAACTCGCCGCCGCTTCGCTGTAAATGCGTGCCCCGCCGCGCGGTGCAGGGTCATCTATCAAAAGATGCAGCGGGTTTTGCACCCCGCCAGATGCCAGCGCGGCATAACCGGAGACCAGTTCCAGCAGCGTCACTTCGCCATTGCCAAGGGCAAGGCCGTCATCATAAACCTCCGCCCCGCGCGCAAGGCTGTCGAAGCCAAGGCGGTGCAGCGTTTGCAAATAATTCTTCACCCCCACATGACGGATGGTTTTGACGGCGGGGATATTCAGCGAATTCCCGAGCGCCTCGCGCAACGTAATGCGGCCGTAAAACGTGTTGCTGTAATTGCGGAAACGGTGCAGCCCCGCCCCGACCGCGCCCGAATAGGGACTATCGTCGATGATGGTGCTGGCCGTCCATCCGGCATCAAGGGCGGCAGCATATAAAAACGGTTTGAGCGCGGAGCCCGGCTGACGCGGCACCGTCACAGCGTCGATTTGGCCACCAGACGTTTGTGCGTCCCCCGCGCCCGCAACCACCCATGCCAGAATTTCGCCCGTGCGATAATCAGCCACCAGCGCGGCAGCGTTATGCAGATTTTTGGCCTTCAGCGCACGCACGCGGTCATCGACGATTTTTTGCACCCGCATTTGCAAACCTGCGTCCAGCGTGCTTTGCAATTCCGCCGCGCCGCCCGATGCGTGATGCTGGCGCAGATAAGAAACCATGTGCGCCGCATCGACAGGCAAAGACGGTTTTTGCAAAATAAACGCCTGCGCCGCCACATGCGCGCGCGCCGCACCATCCAGCACACCCGCCGACGTCAAACTATCCGCCAGACGCAAAATAGCGGCATCAATGCGCGCCGCGTCGCGATAAAGGTCATAACCGCTGGGCGCACGCACCAGCACCGCAAGCGCCAGCGTTTCCTTGGCGCTTAGCGTATCGACATCGCGGTTGAAATAATACCGCGCCGCCTGAGCCACCCCGCGCCGCCCCGATGCGTAAGGCACTTGGTTGAGGTAGAATTCCAGTATCTGGGGCTTGCTGGCCAGCTTCTCCAGCTTTGCCGCTTCTATCCCCTCCAGCCATTTCGACCACAGACTGCGCGGGCGCGGATGCAGCTGGCGCACGACCTGTTCTGTCACCGTGCTGGCGCCGCGCACGGTGCCGCGCGCGCGGATGTTTTGCACAAGCGCACTGCCCCGCGCGCGCCAATCGACACCGCCATGCGTATAAAACCGCTTGTCTTCGGATTGCAAAAACGCCTGCACCAGCAAATCCGGCATATCGTGCAGCGCGCGGATGTCGGACGTGTTCCAGCGGGTGTGATAGCTGGCCGTCAGCGGTTGCCCGCCGCGGTCGGTCACGCGGGGCTGCGCCGTATCGCGCGCGGCCATGCGCCAGCTTTCATCCACAGGCTGCAGCGATGCCCATGTCACCGCGCCCACAACAAGGACGCAGAACAAGGGCAGCACAATCGCCAGCCGCAGAAAATCTTTACGGCGCGGCGACATCCAGCTGACCCATTACCCCTTTGCCGAAAACATCGGGGTCATACATTTCTTCGGCGTGCACGGGCATGTGGGCGAATGTGCCCTCCGCAATCGCCTGCGCGGTATAGCTCAGGTGATAATTACCCGCGGGCAGATAGTCGGAATAGAACACCGCGCGGTCGTGGCGCAGTTCCTTGTGGTAGAAACTCCAGCGTTCGGCCCCATATCCACGCCAGTCGCTGAAACGGAACCACCATGACCCGCCGTCCATTTCCATCTTCGCCTTGTCGGCGTCAACTGTGGATGCCGTCGCCAAATCGCGGTTGACGGTTTCAAGCCCGCCCGGCAGCGGGTCATCGACCACCACGAAATTGCGCGCAGCAGGCAGCGACAGGTAAATATCCGCCCGCACGACTTCCCCGCGCTTCACCGTATCCTGCGGTTTCAGCAGATGCCATTTGCCCTCACGCTCCACACTATATTCGCGGCGGATTTCCATGCCGGCATTGGTGGATGTGCTGAAATCGGATTTCGGCGCGTAGTGCAGGCGTGCGGCATAATAAAGGCGGCCGCTGCCCGTGCGTTCGATATCCAGCGTGGTTTTACGGCCCGCATCGTCCGGCTGCATCCGGCGGCCGAGAGTGACAGGTGCGTCGCGCAAATCGGTAAACGACGTTTCGCCAAAAGGCTCGCCGCCGAATTTGGTCACAACCTCCATGGCCACGCGCTCTTTTTCGTACACACGGCTGTAGGACGTCAGGGCATTCATGCAGAACATATTTTCCTGCGTGTTTTGCCAATAGTCGCGGCCTTTGCGTGTCTGGGTAATCGTGCGCACCATTTTGAACGGCGCATCGCCGACCAGCTTGCGCCCATCGTCGCGCCCCGCATAAACGGTGAAAGCGTCCAAAATGGCGCAGTTATCACGCATGGGCGTCGCCAGAATGCGGGTATAGCTGTCGTCCAGTTCCTCGGTGAACATGAACTTGCCGCCCGTCTGGTTCGCGTGCGAAAGAATGTCTTTCGCCGCTTCCTCCGCCAGTGCGCCGCCTTCCTTGAAGCTCAACGCCGCGCGCAGGTAATGCGCTTTGCCGAACAGGCTCATGCCTTTCACATGCGGGCGGTAGCGCTGCAAATCATCCATCGTCACCTTGCCTTCATGCGCGGACAAGGCCGCCAGCGCAACGGCGCGCACGGTGGAGCGCATGCCTTCGGTATAAAACCCGGGCGCGGTATCGTTGCGCAGCAGGTTTTGCAGATAGGCGTGCAGTTTTTTCTCAACCGCTTCGGGCACTTTGTATCCGGATGCCTTCAGCCAGTTGAACGCCAGCGCGGTATAGGCGCTGAGATACGGGCTGACGTATTCGTCGCGCGCGAGGAAGAAACTCATGCCCCCGTTCGGCGCCTGAAACGCCGCGGCGTTGTCGAGCGTTTTTTGCGGCAGCTTATCGCTGCCGTCCCAACCGAAGCCTTCCGGCATATAGGATTTCAGGTTTTGGAAATGCGCGGCCATCACGCCTTTGCTCAAAATCTGCTCCCAGCACAGATACGGGTAATCGCGCATGTATTTAAATGCGCCATCGACCGCGGCAATCACGCTGGGCGCCAGCACAACGCTCACCCCGCCGACATCCGTATAGATGCCTTCGGGCACGGCGATGCTTTCGCTCACCTTCGCCTCCGTCGTCGTGCCGTAATTGGCGGCGGTTTCCATGGAGCGCATTTTGCCCACGGGCACGCGGTGCGTCATGCCGTCGCCATCAAGCGCATCATGTGCCTTGACCGTAAAAACCAAATCGCCGCGCACCAGCGCCGCCTGTTCCGGCAGCGCCGTTGTTGCTACAGGCATATAAACGGTGGTGCGTTTATATGGCTCCAGCGTAACCTGCTGCGTCGCTTTGGCGGGGGTTTTGGCGGTATCGACCGGACCTTCGACAGCTATGTCCACATCCAGCGTGCGCGGCTTGTCCGTTCGGTTCATAACGCTGAATCCAGCCTTGAATGTATCACGCTCCGTCACCTGGTTCGGCATTACGGGGCGGACTTCGGTCGGGCGGTTGACTTTGAACGTCCCCTGCCCCAGCCCGAGCCTGTCCGTCGGCGTCACCGCCATGGCCAGCACGCGCCAGCCTGTCAGGTTATCCGGCAATTCAAACGTAAAGCTGGCATTGCCCTTGCTGTCGGCATTCAGCGACGGATTCCAATAAGCAACGAATTTGAACAAATCGCGCATGGCAAAATCCGCGCCGCCATCACCGCCCGGATTGGCGCCTTTTTTCTCGAACTTCTGGCGGCCAATCAGGCGCGTCAACAAGTTGTAATTTTTAAGGTCGAGCCCTTCGAGCGTATAAAAACCGCCGTAAGGGTCGTAGGCCTTCGCGCCGCCCGCAATCAGGTCGAACACGGCCTCGTCCAGAACGGCGACGGCGAATTCTACCGGCTCACGCCCTTGCGGAAACTTCGGCACACCGTTCAGTGTTACCGTCACTTTGTCACGCGGGCGGTAAACGTCGGCGTCCGTTTTGACGCTGACGGTCATTTGTTTATAGGGGTCTTTGACCGGCACCGTGACATAACCCATGCGGAAAGACGGTTTGCCCATATCCACGCCACCTTCAATCGGTGCCTCCGCCGCGCGCGGGGACGTGACGACGATGGACAGATAGAAACCGGGCAGGTAATCCGGCTTCACGGGAATTTCGATGATGGGCGTGCTGCCCTCCAGCTTCATGGTGAAACTGTCGATAACGCCGTAGCGCTCCACCGTCACCAATGCCTCCGCCCCCGGCCAGGGGTTTTTGACCAGATAGCGTGCGGTATCGCCGACGTTATATTCGGCTTTTTCCGGCACGATAGGCAGCAAGACATCGCTTTCGTTATGCCACATCACAAAATCGCGGCCAGCAACCCACAGGTATTGCATGCTGCTGTGGCTGCGTTTCTGGGTATCCTCAATCGACGCCGTTGCGCGGTAATATCCGGCGCTATCGGGCGTGAAGCTGCACGCTTCAGCCCCTTTGCCCGATGTGCCTTTGCATTCGCCCGCGGCTTCCCATTCCGTCGAATATTCGGTCAGGTAGGCATTGCCCGCGCCCTTGACCTTGGCAGCCTTGGTCACCTGCTTTTCAAATCCGACATTCACAGGCAGGCCTTCGATAATCTGGCCGCGTTCATCGACGACGATGAATTCGACTTTGGATTCTTCCTTGGCGTTGTAAACCCATTTGGTGCCGCGGATGCCGACAAAACGGTCACGCCCCACAAAATCGGCCTGCGCCTGCGATGCGATATATTTGCCGCGTTCGTCCTGCACGGCGGTTTCAACCGTCAGACGGCCATAAACGATGTCTTTCACGTCCAGCTTGAAGCGGGTTTCAAGGTCACCCTGCGCATTCAGCGGCGCGTTTTCCTGATGCACCTGACGCGCGTATTCATCTTCGCTGCTGGCAAAATAAAAACCTGCCGTGGCCGGATTTTTAGGGTTCAAGCCGAGAGGCATCAAGTTTGCCGTCACACGCGCATTGGCATCGGTATAGGGGCCGCCGGAATGCAGGCGCGCGGCGCTTTGCACTTCGACTTCCTGCCCGTCGGCGAACAAGTCACCGTTCAGGTTCGCACTGACGCGGAACGGTGCGGGCGTAAAATCGCTGACCAATACGCGCAGCGGCGTCCAGACGTAATTCTGCTGCTGTTCGTATTCGCTGAGGCTTTTCTGCTCCGGCAGGAAATCGCCGCTGAGGCGGAATTGATACCAGCCCACGGGCGCGTTTTCCGTCACGGTGAATTTACCGTCAAACGCGCCGTAGTTGCTCAGGCGGACATCATCAACCGTCGATACAACGTTATCCATCGGGTCGATGATTTCAAGCTTATAGCCCGTTTTAGGCGCGGGCGTCAGCGTGCGGTCGTCTTCGTTGCGGACATAGATTTTATATTCGATGGTATCGCCCGCGCGGTAAATGCCCTGCGCCGTTGCGCCCCATGCGCGGATATGCCCGAATTTTCGGCGGTTGGCGGCATAGATGCTTTCGTTGGACGCGCGCCATGTATCAATGCCGAATTCCCACGCGGCGGGCAGCAGCGCCATATCATCGCCCTTGTCCACGCGCACAACAATACGCGGCGTTTCATCGCCGTATCCGCGTGACAGCTCCAGCATCGGGTCGATGCTTTCGGTGCCCGCAAGACGCGCAAGGCCGTTCGCGCCCGTGCGTGCGGTAGAAAGCGTATTATCCGCCGACGGCTGCGACAGCGCCGAAATCGCATCGCGGTAGAAAGTAACCTTCGCCCCATCAACCGGCGCGCCCGTTGCCATATCCGTCACCCAGACGAGCGAGGAAAAATGCCCGATTTTCGCATGCACCTGCCACGGCGTCACCTGCGCGAACAGTTTACGTTCGTAAGGCGATTTTTGCGGCACATCCGGCTCGGTTGCCAGATAGCCGTAAAGCGCGCCGCTTTTACCGCCCAGCGCTTCGCGCACGCCCACAGGCACCGCGAATTGCAGGTTGCGCACGTCAGGCAAGCTGGCTTCAAGTTTCTGCGCATCCTGGACACCCGACGCCGTCACGCTGCGGTAATTCAGCACGGTTTTCTGCAGGTTGTTGACGTAGAGCGGCACTTCGCTGTCCGTCTGCGCTTCGAGTACGGCGGTATTGTGTATCAGCTCGAAATTCGGACGGCGGTTGTTGGTCGCGAAGGTCAGGACAAACCCCTTGGGCAGCGTACGGCTAAACTCGTCTTCAAGGGCGGTCGCGGGCGTTTGCTTGCCAAACAATCCGCGCAGCCATGCCGTGAACCGCGCCCAGACGCCGCGTTTGGGCTCTTTGAGCTCAATCGTATATTCCTGCATGGCCTTGAGCCCTTGCGGCAGGAAAATTTCGTAGGTATTGCCTTTTTCATGCGCACGGCCAAGGCGGGAATATTCCTCCGACAAATCGCCCCAGACATCATCGGCCGCAGCGGCGCCGCCAAGCGCAGGCGTAAATGTCAGATGCTTTTTGACCTGCGCGCGCATCACAGGCACCGAAAAACGCAGCGCGACGGGGGCCATGGGGTTGCAAAGCGCGTTTGTTTTTTGACCGGGCGCGATAAGGATTTCATTGTCATCGTTATCCGTACAGCGCAAACCGGCAAAGCTGAAGGCGGGAAAGGTATCAAATACCGTCACTTCACGGTCGGCCACCGATGGCGTATTCCCCTCCGCCGAGACAAGGCCGGGGCCAACGCGGAAAGTCACGCGGGTATCCAGCGGTAATTCTTTCGCAGGCTCGCCCGTCAGCACGCGGTAATAGGTCTCGCCGTCTTTCTGAATGGCCTCGTGGCCTTTTTCCGGCTTATGCAGTTTGATTTTGGTTTTCTTGCCGGAGATGTCAAAAAACAGCGCCTGCTCGGCAGATTTCA
>DDBY01000024.1:2026-3598 GCA_002334985.1 Micavibrio sp. UBA2020 | reverse complement strand
ACAGCGTATGAGCAATGAGCGATAAGCATAAGAAACACGCACAATAAAGACAAAACCGCAATATTATGGAATTTAAAGATCTCGGACTGAGCGAAGGCATCCTGAAAGCTGTGGAAGAAATCGGCTATAAAGAGCCGACTCCCATTCAGGCGCAAGCTATCCCCGCCATTCAAATGTGCCGCGACGTTCTCGGTCTCGCACAGACAGGGACGGGTAAGACCGCCGCGTTCACCATTCCGATGATTGACGCGCTGGCCGGTGGCCGCGCGAAGGCGCGCATGCCGCGCTCGCTCATCCTCAGCCCCACGCGCGAACTGGCGGCACAGATTTCCGAGAACTTCGTCAAGTACGGCAAATATCACTCGCAGCTCAGCATGGCGCTTATCGTCGGCGGTACGTCGATGGACGAACAGGTGCGCAATCTGGAGCGCGGCGTGGACGTTTTGATTGCAACGCCCGGCCGTTTGCTTGACCTGTTCGAGCGCGGCAAAATTTTGCTCGCCGATATCAAAATTCTTGTGATTGACGAAGCCGACCGCATGATGGATATGGGCTTCATTCCCGACCTTGAAAAAATCGTGTCGCTGCTGCCGCCTATGCGCCAGACGCTGTTTTTCTCCGCGACCATGCCAGGGCCGATTAAAAAGCTGGCGGATAAATACCTCAGCAACCCCAAGACAATCACGGTATCGCCGCCGTCTTCGACCTCTGCGAATGTTGAACAATATCTGGTCAACGTCACGCACCCGCGCGCAAAAACCGCGACGTTTATAAAATTGTATGAACAGGAAGACGTCAAAAACGCTTTCGTGTTTTGCAACCGCAAGCGCGACATCGATGAAGTATGCCGCTTTATCAAATCGCGCCATATTTCCTGTGCCGCGCTGCATGGCGATATGGAGCAGGATGAACGCACCGCCGCGCTCAACAAATTCAAGGCCGCCGAAGTGCAAGTGCTGGTATGCAGCGACGTTGCCGCGCGCGGTCTGGATATTCAGGGCATGTCGCACGTCTTTAACTGGGACGTCCCGTTCAATTCCGAAGATTACGTTCACCGCATCGGCCGCACCGGCCGCGCGGGGGCGAAAGGCCGCGCTTTCACCATGGTGCTGCCCAGCGATGAAAAAGCGCTCGGCAATATCCACAAGCTGATTGGCAAGAAAATCGACGTGCTGGAAACGGCAGGGGCGACGCCCACCGAAGCGCCCGTACCGGCGCCGTCTGTGCAGCAAAAGGCGCGGCACCATAACCGCGACCAGAAGCAGAACCATCGTCACCGCCGCGCACCCGAAGACCTCGACGACCAGGTCGATGTGAACAACGGCAGCTTCGGCAACGATATTCCGTCATTTTTGCAGAAAAAATAAGCATCCGCGTGCTTTGTGCCCGCCTTGCGTCTTTTGTCGCAAAGACATGGCGCAAGCGTTGACATGTATCTGATTTTTCTCAATAATCATAAAAACATTCGTTCACGCCTTCATCGCGGGATTCCATCTGGGTGACATTTTGGCAGGCACATAAAAAACGGCAGCACGCGCGCACATCTGGGCGGGCGCTGGCCATGACGTTTGC
>DDBY01000024.1:0-1695 GCA_002334985.1 Micavibrio sp. UBA2020 | reverse complement strand
AACATCGCGGCCAAAGAATTGACGCACGACGAAACCGGCCAGACCGTCACCGCCACTGGCGATGTGGAACTGGTGCAGGGCGGAAAAATTCTGCGCGCGGATAAAATTGTTTATAACCTTTCGACGGATGTGGTCTCGGCGCTCGGCAATGTCGCGCTGCTGGATGAAAACGGCGACGTGCATTCTGCCGAATATGTCGAGCTGTCGGGCGATTTGAAACAGGGCTATGTGCAGGGGCTTTTGTCCATGCTGTCCGATGGTTCGCGCTTTGCCGCTGTCGAAGCGCGGCGCGAAGACGGCCGCCGCACGACCATGACCGAAGGAAGCTATACGCCCTGCAAAGTCTGCGAAGAAAAGCCGAACCCCGTCTGGCAAATCAAGGCCGACAAAATAGAACACGACCAGGAAAACAAAAGCGTCAAATATAAAAACGCGCGCCTTGAAATACTCGGCGTGCCGCTGGCTTTTGCGCCGATTTTCTCGCATGCAGACCCGTCAGTCGAGCGCAAAAGCGGATTTCTGCGCCCTGATTACGGCTGGAGCAACGACGTCGGTACCTTTGTCGAAGGCGGCTATTATTTTGGCGATATTTCGCCCGACATCGACGCGACGCTGCGTGTGCGGCCGACGACACGCGCCGGCATCCTGACGATGGGGCAGTGGCGCCAGCGTTTTGAATCCGGCAAGTTGCAAATCGACGGCAGCGGCGTCGTATCGGACCGCCGCGAAGAAGACGGGCGCGTGGAAGAAGACCGCAAGCGCGGCCATATTTTCGCCACCGGACTTTACGACATCGACGACAAATGGCGCGCGGGTTTGAATATCGAGCGCGCGTCAGACAAAGGCTATCTGCGCCTCTATGACATCTCGCGCGAGAACGTGCTTGAGAACGAAGTCTATGCGGAGCGTTTCGCCGGCCGCAACTATACGCGCGTGAGTGCTATGAATTTTCAGGACGTGCGCCTTGGCATCCGTCCCGACCAGCCAGATATTTTGCCGATGGCCGAACACCGCATGTACGGGGAGCCGTCAAGCTCCCTCGGCGGACGCTGGACGGCGGGCGTGTCGGCGTTGGCGCTGCACCGTGACGATGACGGGCAGAATATGCAGCGTGCCTCCGCCGATATCGGCTGGCAGCGCCGCGATGTGATGCCGGTCGGCCTTGTGTTGCAAACGGACTTGTCCGCGCGCGGTGATTTTTACGCGCTGCAGGACCGCGATGCGGCGGTGTTGAACCCGGGACTGGATCCCGATTCAAACCGTGGCCGCGCCATGGCGGTTGCGGGTGTGACGGCCAGCTATCCGCTGGTCAAACGCTTTGAAAAATCGCAAGTGGTGATTGAACCGATTTTCGGCGCCAGCCTCAGCCCGCAGGTTGATGATGATGACGATGGGATTGCGAACGAAGACAGCATTGACATCCAGCTCGATACCAGCAACCTTTTTGCACATAACCGCTTCCCCGGCATTGACGGACAGGAAGACGGCGCGCGCATGAACTACGGCCTGCGCACGGGCGTTTACGGCGACAATGGCCGCTATGCCAAAGTGTTTGTCGGGCAGAGTTACCGTTTCGACGACGACGATATTTTCCCGCAAGGGTCGGGACTTGAAGACAATTCATCCGACGTCGTCGGCCAAATCAACCTTGGTCTGTCGCGTTATCTGCGCGCGGATTACCGTTTCCAGCTCGAC
>DDBY01000097.1:5861-14662 GCA_002334985.1 Micavibrio sp. UBA2020 | reverse complement strand
GCGGCAGGTGCGGCGGCAGCGGGCGCAGCAGGCGTTGCGTCAGGGTCGGGGAAGGCTTCGTTCGGGTCATAGCCGTCAATCGGCGGTGTTGCGGGCTGCGCTTTTGCCGGCGCTGCATCGGGGTCAGGGAAGGCTTCGTTCGGGTCATAGCCGTCAATCGGCGGCGTGGCCGGCTGCGCCTTTGCGGGCGCGGCATCGGGGTCGGGGAAGGCCTCGTTCGGGTCGTAATCATCAATCGCGGGCGGGGTGATGTCGCCTTTCGCGGCGGCAGCCTCGACCAGCGCGGCGTCATTGCCTGTGTGCGCGCCATCGTCTGCATCGCTGTTTTCGGGCGATACGGCTTCTGTCGGCGCAGGCGGTTCTGCGGGTTTGGCGGCGGCCCCGTCTTTGGGGGCGAAGGGGGCGATTTTCGCGCGCAGCTCATCCGGATTGATGGGCTTTGCCACAAAATCGTTCATGCCTGCTTCAAGGCACCGCGCGACGTCTTCTTCGCGCGTGTTGCCGGTCATGGCAAGGATGGGGATATTTGCCTTCACGGGGTCGGCCAGACGGCGGATGGTTTCGGTTGCGGAAACGCCGTCGATATCCGGCATCTCCATATCCATCAGGATAACATTGAAGCCGCGCGTGCGCAGCTGCGCATAGGCGCCCTCGGCACCGCTGACAGTGACAACGCTGTGCCCGTCTTTTTCAAGAAGGCCGGCCAGCACGCGCTGGTTGATGATGTTGTCGTCAACCACAAGAATGGACATTGCGGTGGCGGCGCGCGGGGCGTGTGCGGCCTGCGGGTGATGCGCATCGCTGCGGCCAAGTTCGAGCGACAGGATGAAATAAAACGTCGTGCCGCGGCCGGGCTGGCTTGAGACTTGTATCATCCCGCCCATAGCTTCGACCAAGCGCTTGCAAATGGCAAGGCCAAGACCGGTGCCGCCGAAATTGCGCGTAATGCTGGAATCGGCCTGCGCGTACGGCATGAAAAGTTTTTTCTGCGCATCTGCCGAAATGCCGATGCCTGTATCGGATACGGCGAAATAGATGCGCGGCTTCTGCCCGTCCTGGTCATAGAGTTTGACAGACAGGGTCACATGGCCTGTATCGGTAAACTTGATGGCGTTGCCGACAAGGTTCAGGAATATCTGGCGCAGGCGCGTGGGGTCGCCCTTGAGCATCTGCGGCATCGCGGGGTCGATTTCGGCCTTGATGCCGATGTTTTTTTCCTCTGCTCGGCCCGACATCAGCATGGCCACGGATTCAATCAGCTTGGGCAGGTCGAAATCGATGCTTTCGATTGTCATCTTGCCTTCCTCGACTTTGGAGAGGTCAAGGATGTCGTTGAGCAGGGTCAGCAGCGCATCGCCTGAATATTGAATGGTGCGCGCGTATTCTTCCTGCTGCTTGTTCATGGGGGTGTCAAGAAGCAGGCGTATCATCCCCATGATGCCGGTCATGGGGGTGCGGATTTCATGGCTCATCACGGCCAGAAAATCCGACTTTGCCTTGTTGGCGTTGTCGGCGGTCTCCTTGGCGTGGCGCAGCGCCTGAATGCGTTCTGCCTCGCGGTTGCGGAGGTCGGCCATCAGCTCTTTTTCACGCTGCATGACGCCGAGCAGGCGGGTCTGGTCTGCCAGTTCCTTGGTCTTGCGGACTTCATTTTCTTCTTCGCGTTTGCGGCGCATTTCGTCACGCTCCCGCCGCACGATGGTTTCGGACAGGATAAGGAAACGCAGGGATGAGAAGGACAAAAGCGCCAGATGCGCGGTAAAGCAAATCCAGAAAGCATTCGCCCCGCCCGGCACCGCGCCGCCAAAGCCGTGGATTTCATTCATGATATAGCCGCAAAGCAGCAAAACCCAGCTAAGCGTAAACGGCAGCGCCTGCGGACGTTCCGTGCGCAGGACGGTGACAATCCCAAGGCCGATGATAAGCACCGTGACAGCCGCGGGTACGATGCGCAGCAGCAAAACATCGGTCAGCACGAAACCTCGGCCAATCGCCACCGCCGCCAGAACGAGCAGCACCAGCACGGCTTTGGCCGATATGATAGCGACGCCTTTTTTGCCGCCGCGTTTTTCCCCCGCGACCAGTACATGCCGCGCAAGAGCAAGGGAGAAAAAGACCGCCAGTGCGTAGAGGAGGTCGATATATTCAATCTCGCTGCTGTTGCCGACGGGGGCGATGCTGTCGGTCGCGGCGAAAATGGCGTAATAGGCCAGCACATAACCGCCCAGAAACAGCGGAATAGGGCGGCGGTAATTGCCCCAGAAAATCATATAAAGCCCGAAGACCAGCAAGGCGGCGACGAGCAGGATGTTTTCTTCCATTTTTCGCTTGTCATAGTCTGGCATAAATTCCGTTTGTTCGGTCATGCGGATATCGATGCTGAGCGGCAGGCCGCGCGTGGGCTCTATATAGATACCGATAATACGCCCTTGTCCGGGCTCGAAGCTGAGGGGGACGGCGTTGCGACGCTGGCCGGTTGCTTGCAGCTTGTTGTCAGAAAGGCGTCCGTCGCGCATCAACGGCTGGTCGGGGCTGAGGTCGCTGTAAACACCGATGCGGTCAAGCGCGCCGGCGCTGCCGGTCATGCGGTTTCCGAAATCAAGCATCCAGAGGCTTTTGTTCTGGCTACGGTTATAAACGCTGAAAACCAGCCAGTAGGCGGAGCCGGACTGGCCGATGCGGATGGGGCTTTGTTCGGGGCGGGCGCCTTGGCCGGTTCTGAACTGCGGGATAATCTGGGTCAGCGAAACCTGTTCGCGGGGGCCTTCGAAAATTTGTACATGCGGCGCGACGTCGTAGGTGGAGGCGCTGGAGGAGAGAAACAGCGGTTTCATCGCCGCAGGGATGGGCGCGGATGTGACGGGCACGGCGGGCGCCGGTGCGGCGTTCATCGCCACGGTCACGGGGGCGGCGTTTTGTTTTTGCGATTGTGCGGCAGCGCCGAAGGCGGTGAGGGCAGATACGGCAAAGGCGGCCACTGCCGCAAGGCAGGCCGCTTTAAAAACGCGCATTGTTATGCCTGCGCGTCCCCGTTCTAGATGTTGTCCACCCAAAAAATCCCCCTTATTGGATGAGACTGCGGAGAAGTCTTTCGATAAAGTTTTGTCAAAGCATCAAGATGCAACCCTTTGACATTTTTAGTCAGTCTTGGTCAGGCGCGCGCGCCGCACGGTGAGAGCGGCAGAAACGCATGCCATGATATATCCTTGCATGAAATCGTTAATATCCTGTTGATATTCATGCGAAGCCAACACTGTCCTCAGCATAGCGGCCTTGATGTCGCGCGGCAACATCCAGTTACATGAACGGATGATATTTCTTTAATTTAACCTATGGAATATCTGGATTTTTTTTGCCATCGCGGGTAAGGTGGGCACTGAGTTTGCCCTGTCATTTTGCGCTGCGGATGTCCCATGTTTGCCAAATTCTCCTGCAAAACTTTTATTCTTTCCGCCAGCTTTTTGATTTTGCTGTCTTTCTGTGACCCGGTTGAGGCGCAGGAGCGTCTTATCAAGGGCGCGCCGGCCTCCCTGACGCCGCTGCCGACGCCGGGTGCTGTGCAGCGCGAAGATGCCAATCTGATTGTCAGCGATGTCATGATTGACCGCACGGCGGACAACGCCGTGCAGGCGCGCGAGCAGGCCATGACCGAGGCGCGCCGCGTGGCCTTCCAGCGACTGGCCGAAAAAAATCTGACCCCCGCGGCTTATGCCACTTTCCGTATGCCTGATGACCGGACGATTGCCACGCTGGTGCAGGATTTTGAAATCAAGGGGGAGCAGCTGTCTTCCACCCGCTATGTGGCCAGCTTTACGGTCAGATTCCGCGAAGCGGTGCGTAATTACATAAACATTCCGCAAGCCGTGCGCGAAGTGACGGCACCTGCCACGACGCCGTCATGGCGTCAGATGCCGGGCGACCAGTCTGTGGTGCCGGGCGAGGGGACTGTGGTCATCGATGGCGAAGCGGACGGCACCGCGCAGGCTATACCCTTCGGCCAGACAGCGCAGGGGCAGCGGGCAGCGGCACAGACACAGTATGGGCAAGCGCAGGCTGCCGCTGCGCCGCGGGTGAATGTGCCGGTTTTACTGCTGCCGTATTACGAAAATATGGCGGGTAAAACGGTTTTGTGGGACGATGTGAACCCGTGGCGCGACGCATGGCAGCGTATGCCGATGCGCGGCGCGGGTGTCAGCGCGCAGCTTTTGAATAAAATCGTTGTGCCGCTCGGCGATATTGCGGACGTCTCGGCGGGCTCTGTCGATGCGGTGTGGTCGGGCAATTACGCAACGGTTGAAAAACTGCGCCGTAATTACGGTGTGGAACAGGTCGTGCTGGCCGTGGCCAATAAATCCGGCCCGCAGATGAGCATCGATATTTATTTCTATGAAGGCGGCAAGCTGAAACGCCGCAGCTCTCTCACGCCCTATGTCGGCGAAAAATCCGATGCCGAGGCGTGGCAGCAGGCGATGTACGATGTGCTTGGCTATTTGCAGCGCCCGGCACCGGCCGAAGGCAGCGCGGTTGAAAGCATCAGCCGCAGTGTGGTGAATGCGCGGACGCCCTCCGGCGCGCCGCAAACAGGTGCGCAGCCGAACAGACCTTCGCTGGTGACGGCACCTTATGACCCGTCTGTATCCGCCGCTGCGGCATCGCCTTATGCGCAGGTGTCTTCTTCGTCCTATCCGGCGTCGCCCTACGGCGCGGGTGCGGCAGGGCAGGAAGTTGAAGCCATTCTCAGCTTCGGGGATTTCAACACATGGATGAATGTACAGCGCCGCTTCTCGGCCATGTCGCCGCCGGTGCGTATCGATATCCGCTCGCTGTCGCGCAACAACGCGCGTTTTGTCATGCGCTATGACGGCAGCGTGCCGGGCTTGCAAAGCGCGCTGGCGGCGCAAGGTATTGTCATGAGTCCGTCGCGCGAAGTCACGACGGCCTATGGCACGCCGGTTTACGACCTGCGCCTGCATTAATTCCTTTTCCCGTTTTCGCGTATCCACAGGAGCGCCCCGCCGATGACAGCTGACGTCAAGCCCAAGCACGAACATGATGCTTCTTTTTCCGCCATCCAGCGGCATGTCTGGTTCTGGTGCGTGGCACTGGTCGTTTTCGGGTTTTTGATTTGGATGCTCAAGGGGGTTTTGCTGCCTTTTGTCATCGGCATGGCGGTCGCCTATTTCCTCGACCCCGTGACGACGCGGCTTGAAAAAACCGGCATGGGACGGGCGGCGGCGACGTCGGTGGTGCTTTTGTCTTTCGTTGCGCTTTTTGTTCTGGGGCTTGTGCTGGCATTCCCTGTTTTGCAAGGGCAGTTTATTGCCTTTGCGCAAACGGTGCCCGGCTATGTCGAAAAACTGCGTGCGCTGAGCGCGCCGTGGATAGAAAAACTGCAAACGCAGGTGCTTTCGACGCCGCCTGAGAAAATCCAGCAGCAGGCGGGCGGCATGGCGGGGGCGGCGCTGTCATGGGCGACGGGCGCGCTTAAAAAAATCTGGGATGGCGGTGTTGCGCTGTTTGATATTTTTTCGATTATTCTTATCGCACCGGTGGTGTCGTTTTATATGCTGCGCGACTGGCCCGTGATGGTCGCCAAGGTCGATAGCTGGCTGCCGCGCCGTCAGGCCGAAACCATTCGCGGGCTTGTGGTGCAAATGGACGCGGCCCTGTCCGGCTTTGTGCGCGGGCAGGCGATGGTCTGCGTGGTGCTGGGGCTTATCTATGCTGTCGCTTTGTCGGTGGCGGGGTTGAATTTCGGTTTTTTCATCGGCTTTGCGGCGGGGCTTTTGTCGTTCATCCCCTATGTCGGCACGCTGGTCGGTTTTGTCACGGGCATGCTGGTCTGCTGGTTCCAGTTTGATGGCGACGTGCAGCAGCTGGCGATTATCGCGGCGATTTTCGGTGCGGGGCAGCTTTTGGAAGGCAACGTGCTGACGCCCAAACTGGTCGGCGATAAAATCGGCTTGCATGCGCTTTGGATTTTGTTCGCGCTGATGGCGGGCGGCGCGCTGCTTGGCTTTACCGGCGTGATGATTGCCGTGCCGGTGGCGGCGGTGGCGGCGGTGTTGATACGCTTCGCCCTCGCGCAGTATCTTGAAAGCGGCTATTACCACGACGGCGCGCCGCATAAGCGCAAAATATCGGCCAAGGGCTGACGCAAGCGCATGACAGGTGATAAAGCAAAACCGCAGCAACTGCCGTTCGACCTCGGCCATCGCACCGCTTTCGCGCGTGACGATTTCTGGGTGTCGGGTTGCAACAGCGATGCGGTTGCGTGGCTGGATAAATATCCGGATTGGCCGGCGCCGCTTTTGTTCGTTTATGGCCCGCGCGCCAGCGGTAAAACCCATTTGCTTAAAATCTGGCAAAACGAAACGGGCGGCGCTGTTTTCGACGCCGCGAATATAGACAGCCTGCCGCCTGCCGTCATTATCGACGACATTGATAAGCTTGTCGGTGACAGCGCGCGCGAAGAGGCGCTGTTCCATCTCTATAACATCCAGAAAGAGCGGGGCGGGCATATCCTTGCCGCCGCCGAAACGCCGCCGCGCGGCTGGCGCTTTGTGCTGCGCGACCTTGAATCGCGTTTTCTGGCGGCGCCTGCGGTGGCTGTCGGTTCGCCGGATGATGAATTGATGGCCGTCGTGTTGACCAAGCTGTTTTCAGACCGCCAGATTTTTGTGCCGCAAGAGGTGGTGCAGTTTTTGCTGCCGCGGCTTCAGCGTTCATTTGCCGCCATGCGCGATGTGGTGGCCGACATCGACCACAAAGCGCTGGCGGAAAAGCGCAAGGTGACCGTGCCGCTAGTGCGCGAAATTTTCGATTCCGCGCAGCAGCCGTTGGTCTAGGTATTTAATTTACAGAATAAATTAAGCGATGATGTCGGGCAGCATCATGCTTTCGATTTTCAAAATCGAATCTTTCAGGAACAGCTTGCGCTTTTTCAGGCGCTGCAGGCGCAGGAAATCGACAGGGACGCTGTCGGACAGCTGTTCGATAACGACGTCGAGGTCGCGGTGCTCTGTTTTCAGCTGTTCGAGCATACGCTCGAGTTCGTCTCTATCTTCCGGCAACATGGCGGCCTTGAGTCCCTTCGTGGCAGTCCCTTTGGACAGGGAGCGCTTGATTTCTGTGAGACATTTTATCAGGAACGGCCTCATTTTATAAGTGCTTTATTTGTGTGTTGCATTTCGCCGCGCAGAGGGGCAATTTTACCCACGGCAAGACCCGCCGGAGGACCGGCCGGCTTTCACATTCGCGGTACGCAAGAGGGAGAAAGTTATGACTAGCAAGAAACGCATCGGCATCCTGACCAGCGGCGGCGATTGCGCCGGGCTGAACGCCACCATCCGCGCCGTTGTGCATGCCGCGACGGAAAAGGGCTGGGAAGTCATCGGTATCGAAGACGGCACCGCCGGCCTTATCGACCGCCCGATGCGCTACAAGAATCTGACCAAGCAAATGTTCGATACGACCGTCATGCGCCTTGGCGGCACTATTCTGGGTACGACCAACAAGGGCAACCCCTTCCAGTTTCCGATGCCTGACGGCACGCTGAAAGACCGCTCCGACGAAATCGTCGCGGGGCTGAAAGAGCTGGGCATCGAAGCGCTCATCGGTATCGGCGGCGATGGCAGCATGGCGATTTTGCGCAAGCTCTCCGACAACGGCAAAAGATTCAATCTGGTCTGCATTCCCAAAACCATCGACAACGATGTGGGCAATACCGAAAGCTCCGTCGGCTTCGATACCGCGCTTTATGTTGCGACCGAAGCGCTCGACCGTCTGCAACCGACCGCGGCCAGCCATGACCGCGTGATGATTTTGGAAGTCATGGGGCGCGATGCGGGCAACATTGCGCTTTCGACCGGTATCGCAGGCGGTGCGGATGTGATTTTGCTGCCCGAAATTACCTATAGCCTTGATAAAGTCGCAGACAAAATCAAACGCGTGCGTGAAGAAGAAGGCCGTAACTTCGCCCTTGTCGTCGTATCCGAAGCCGCAAAAACGGCGGAGGGCGAGGGGCTCAAGGTCGAACACCACGGCGGCGAAAAACGCTACGGCGGTATCGGCCATTATCTGGGCGAAAGACTGGCCGCGAAAACCGGCTGCGAAACCCGCGTGACGGTTCTGGGGCATGTGCAGCGCGGTTCTTCGCCCATTCCGTCCGACCGTGTTCTGGCGGCAGCTTTCGGTGTGCATGCCGTTGACCTTGTGCAACAGGGTAAATTTGACAGAATGGTGGCCTGGTCCAACCGCCGCGTCATCGATGTGCCGATTGAAGAGGCGATTGCCAGCTACCAAGCCGTCGATGTGAACGGCCCGCTGGTGCATACGGCGCGCCTTTTGGGTATTTGCCTTGGCGATTAACCTGCTGTTAGGTATTCTATGACATAAGGGTGGATGGAACTCTCCGCCTGCAGCAGGGGTTTGCGCAACATGTTATACGTCCAGCAATCGCTCGGTCCTAAAGAAGAAATCCTGATGGGGGCACGCTTCCACTGGATGTACACGCTGAGCGCCGTTTTCTGGATTTTGTTCGGGCTTTTCGTCGGTGTGCTGATTGGCTATGTCGGCGTGTGGTGGACGATTAACGAAGCCATCCGTGCCCGTTATATGGCCGATATGCCCGCCGATATATACGAGCAGGCCTGGAACATGATTGTGCAGGAGCAGGGCGGTTATCTTAAAATCCTCTGGGGGCTGAACGCGCTGATGCGCTTCAGCATTCTCGGCAGTTTCCTGCTGGGGCTTTATTTCTTTGCGCACATGATGATTGTGAAGGCGACGACCGAAATCGC
>DDBY01000097.1:0-5426 GCA_002334985.1 Micavibrio sp. UBA2020 | reverse complement strand
GTGGGGGAAGTATTGCTGCCCTCTATCGAAGCGCCGATTGAATTCCGCCGTGCCATTCAGGAAGCCAAGCAGATGAGCGACCGCGACAAGGCGGAAGTGAGCACCAACCTGCGCACGACGGACGAGTTTTAACCTCTCCACGGCCATTTTATTGACATAAACCGTTATTGCCGTTAGGCTGGTATCTGTTTCAGGTATCCGGTTTTTTGTTTTTATATACGCAGGGTTCAAACGCCAACATGTACAGCGAAAGCGTTTCACATCCGCCGAACGGCCAGCGCGCCGAGCAGGTGATTATCTTTTTCCACGGCTATGGTTCGAACGGCGAGAGCATGGCGCAGTATGTCGGCGGTTTGCTGGCGCCGCATTTGCAAACGGCGCGCCTTTATTGCCCCGACGGACCTATAGTTCTGGGTACGGACAGCGAAGGTAAAACCTATCACAGCTGGTTTGACGTCAGCGATGTACTGGACAATCCGGATTGCGACAAAGTCGCGCCGCGTGCGCATCAGGCCGCGCTGGACGCACAAAAATACATCGACGATGTTGTGCGGCGCGAAGGCATCAGCGAAGACCGCGTTATCATCGCGGGGTTTTCGCAAGGCGGCACCATGGCGTTTTACAGCGGGCTTTTGCGCACATCCGAAGTGGCCGGCGTCTATAGTCTTTCGGGCGGCGCGCTCGACAGGCTGACGCAGCCTATATCAAAACCGCCCGTGGGACTTTTGGCGGGGGAGCGTGAAAATCAGGATTACTCCGGCTTTCCTATGGCGCAGAAAACGCGTGCGCAGCTGGATGCGCAAGGCTTCCGCGTCGATTGTGCCGTCCTCGGCGGGCAAGGGCACGAGATTACGCCGGAGGCCGTCAAGCTGCTGGCGCAGCTGACACATTTCCTGACACCGAAAGAGCCGCGGCCACCGTCCCCTGAAAACGGCAATAAAAACAAAGGCTTTCGCCCGCCCGCGCCTTGAAAGCTTTTTATTGACATAACATACATACCCCCTTAGTTTTTACCGTAGCCGGAAAAGCCGCACAGCAAGCCCTGCGCGCAAGGAGTGATTGCGATGAAAAAACTGACCAACATGTTCAAGATGAACGAGACCATCCTGCTGGATGCGATTTCCGCAGACGATACCGCGCAGGTATCCGCGATGCGCGGCAAAAAGGTTTCTTTTGGCAGTATGATTTTTAGGCATATTGATTACGGTACGGTATCTGCTGCGATGATGAGCATTCTTGTCCGTGACGTGACGGATGCAGATTGGCAAAAATGGGGATTCAAGGAAAACGCGCGTGATACTCTGCGGCGTGTCATGCTTTCTGTCACGCTTAACCAGTCGCGCGGGGATTTAGTGGATATATTCATCTCCGAGAATATCGAGATGAATAAGGGCAAGGCTTCAGAGCATTGTTTCATGGATTTATGCGATTCAAAACTTCCGGACGAAGCGAAGGGGCGTGTGCTCGACTATCTGCTGGCGCAGGGCATTGACCAGGTAAAAGAGCCGGAAGCCTTTTTGAAAAAAGCGGCAGAGTGCGGTTATGCCGCCGGCTTCGATGCTGTAAAAAAACGTCTGGACACGGACATCCACGCCGATAACGAACATATCTTGCGCCATGCGGCGGGGGCCGGGCAGGTAGATTTTTGTCTGCATCTTGCGCGCACTTATGGCGCGGATATTGATGTCGCGCTGATTACCGAAAGCACGCTTGGCCACCAAAAAGCCGCAAAGACGCTGGAGCAGGCGCGGCAAATTTTGAACCCCGAGGCAGAGGCCGCCCCCTCCATTGCGGGGCTGGCCGCGCAGGTGCGCGTACTTGAGCGTACTATTGCGCAGATGCAGGACAACATGCGCGACATTACCTCGCGCCTTGATGATTTGTCGCCGCAGCGCAGACTCGACAAACGTCTGGCGCCCCCTGTGCAGCGCCGCTGACATACTTCTGAATTTTTATCCGCTTTTTTGCGGTTTTGAACCCGCGCGCGCGGTGCAAGAGTGCCGCGCATGAAAGATGCAAACTATTGAATCTGTTTGTATCATCCTTTCAGTATTATGTCCTGTAGATGATTTTTATTCTTGAAACACCCCGTTTTTTGATATTCTTATAGGTGGGGAAAAATAAGAAAAATAATCACAGCAAAAAACATGGGGTAATACCATGCAAGACCTTATCGAGAGAAACGCCCTTGCGGCGGATGAATATGATTCCGACCGTCGCGGCTTTTTGAAAGCGGGGCTTTTTGCCGCAGCGGCTCTTGGCTTCTGGACGCCCGCGCTGGCCGAAGCGGCCGCGCCGCGCACCGCCCGCATCGTTTATCTGCAAAACCCGTACACGGGCGAGAAATTCACCGGTGAATACTGGTACAATGGCCGCTATATTCCCTCGGCATTTCTTGAAATCAAGAAACTGATGCGCGACCACCGCGTGAACGAGCAGTTCCCCATCGACCCGCGTCTCATGGACATCCTCTATGTCATGAACAACCGTCTGGGCACCAAAAATTCCTACCATGTGCTGTCGGGCTACCGCTCGCCCGCCACCAATGCCCGCCTGCGCCGCCAGAGCGAAGGCGTTGCGCGCAACAGCCTGCACATGACGGGGCAGGCCGTGGACATCCGCCTGCCGGGTACGCGCCTCAGCAACCTGCGCAAAACGGCGATGGATTTGAAATCGGGCGGCGTCGGTTTTTACCCGCGCAGCGATTTCGTCCATGTGGATACCGGCCGCGTCCGGCACTGGTAATCATTCCGGATATAAAAAAAGCCCCGCGTTTGCGGGGCTTTTTTTTGTGCAGGGAGGGTTATTTTTTGCGCCTTGGCGCCACGGTGCCCAGCGCGGGGCCGCCCGCTTCCTGCACCAGTTTGTCGCTGGCAGCTTCGAGTTTTTCTTCAAGTGTTTTCATCGCCTGTAGCGGTGCCTCGCCCGCCGGAATGGGGGGCAGAAATTCAAACACGATAGTGCCGGATTTTTTGAAAAACGCATTGCGCGCCCAAAAAACGCCGGTATTCAGGGCCATGGGCACAATCGGCACTTGCAGGTCTTTGTAGATTTTCGCAAGGCCGGGTTTGTAATCGTCAATCGCCCCGGGGGCGACGCGCGTGCCCTGCGGGAAGATAATCACATTGCGCTTGTCCGCCATCGCCGCGCGGCAGCCCGCAATCATCGCGCGCATAGATTCCATGCCGGCGCTGCGGTCAATCGCAATCAGTCCCATACGTTTGGGGTAAAGCCCCCAGACCGGCAGGCGCGTCAGCTCTTTTTTCAGGACGATAACCGGATAGTCGAACTGCGCCATGAAGGGCAGCTTCAGCGTCTCGTACGCAGACTGGTGCTTGGCGGCAATGATATAGGGCGTGTCCTTGGGCAGGTTTTCAAGCCCGCGCAGCTCCAGCTTCAGCCCCATGACGTATTTTTCGACCAGCGCGATATAGCCCGCATAGATACGCGAAATCATCGCCGTGCAGCGGCGCGGCGGCAGCACGAAAGTCCAAAGCAAGGCAATGCTCCAGAACAGCGAGCCGAATACATACAAAAAGTTAAAAGCGACGGAGCGTAATTTGTCCATGTCAGAACATCCTTCGGGCGGAGGTGATGACCAGCGCGGCAAGATATTTGGAATATTCGCGGATAATCAGATTGCGGCTCTGGCTGCTGCGCCACCAGTTGTTGATGTCGAGGCCCTCCGGTACAACAGGCCACGGGCGAATTTTCAGATGCGGCGCGGCGCGCTGCATTTCCAAAAGCGCGCGTTTCATGTGGTAATGCGCGGTGACGAGGTAGAAAGATTTATATTCTTCCGCCGTCATCCATGCGGCCGTTTCATCGGCATTGCCCGCCGTGTCGTCGGCTTCGAAGCCGAGGGCGACGCAGCAGTCGAGGTCGCTTTTATTACGCTCGCTTTTCCATTGGCTCAGAAGTTCGCGCACCTCCACGCCCTGATAGACGCCGGAGATAAAAAGTTTTTTACCGCGCGATTGCGCCAGCAGGTCAAAGCCGACTTGCAAACGGTTGCTGCCGCCTGTCAAAACCACAATCGCATCCAGCATGTCCTTGGCGGGCAGGGGGCCTGCGCCCGTGCGCAGGTTTGCATGCTGCGCGGCCTGCGCATCGTTGAAAATGCTGCGCGTAAACCCGTAAAGGCCGGCCAGCCACAGCCCAGCCAGCAAAACGGCGGCAAGGGCGGCCTGCGCGGGGCGCGTCATTTTGGGGAGGTGCGGCATGCGGCGCATGTGGCGTCTCAGTCCATCCGGCGCAGGGCGCCAAGGACGGTTTTTTGCGCGGTGAAATGCGCAATCATGGTGCCGATAACCACGGGCGCTGCAACCAGCATAGCCCATTCATGCGGCGCCAGGGCGATATCGGGCAGGATAGCGCTGTCGATGCTGCGCGTTGTACGGCCGATGGCGTATAACGTGCCCAGCATGGCTGCGACGCCCACAATGGCGCCTTTCAGCGTGCCTTTCAGCGTATAGTGGCGGAACTGGCGGGCGATGTATTCGTCATGCGCGCCAATCATGTGCAGGGTTTCAACTTCGGGGTGGTGAATGGCCAGCTTGGCGCGCACGATGCCGGAAATGGCGACAACAGCCAACAGCATGATAACGCCCGACAGCATAAAGACAAAAATGCGCGCGGTATTGACCAGCGTGCTGACGTCTTTCAGCGTATCGTCGTGCGTATCGATGGTGGCGGCGGGCGCGATTTTGCGAATGTCTTTGGTCAGCGCGGCGATATCCGCCTCCGGCTTGATTTTCATGTCGATAAGGACAGGCAGGGGCAAATCGGCGGGCATGGCGCTGCCGAGCCACGGCTCGATAAGCTTGCGCACTTCGGCGTCTTCGAGCGCGCGGGCGGATACGATGTCCGCGTGCTTGCCGCCCAGTGCGACCAACGCGGCGATTTTATCGTCAAGCGTTTTGCGCGCGGCGCTGTTGTCCTTGTCGCCGTCTTTGTCGGGGGCGGGGGCGCGCAGCTCCACCGTGATGCTGCCGGAAAGGCCGGAGACCCATTTTGCCGTCACGCTGGCAAGGCCGATGTTGACGGCGAAGGCCAGCGTCATAAAAAACACCATCAACCCTGTAACCCAGGCGACCAGATGCGCGCCCGCGCCGGATTCAAGGGCAATGTCATAGCGGTATTTTTGAAAAACTTTTGCGCCCATGTCATGCGGCCTTCTGGCTTTGCGGCGGCATAATCAGCGTGCCGTTTTCCAGCCGCATTTGCGGGTGGCCGAAACGGCGGATGATGTCGTCGTCGTGGGTGGCGATGATGATGGTGGTGCCGTGCTTGTTCAGCTCTTCGAACAGGTACAGAATTTTGATTCCGATTTCAGGGTCGATGTTGCCTGTCGGCTCGTCCGCGACCAGCAATTTCGGGCGGGCAATCACCGCGCGTGCGATGGCGACGCGCTGCTGTTCGCCGCC